>NZ_PENY01000016.1:0-85021 GCF_003144445.1 Proteus sp. TJ1640 | reverse complement strand
ATTGCTGTTTAATTGAACAGTTTTGGGGAAGAGTTTTGGGGATATTTTGGGGAAGAATTTTATAGTACAAAAAATAAACGGTAACTAATAAGCTCCCGTTAACTATTTATCAAGTCAACAATTACATGTGTTTGATAATCGCGTCACCAAACTCACTACATTTCAGCAGTTTAGCGCCTTCTAACTGACGTTCAAAATCATAAGTTACAGTCTTAGCGGCAATCGCGCCTTCCATACCTTTAATGATTAAGTCAGCCGCTTCTGTCCAACCCATGTGGCGTAGCATTATACCCAAAATAATTATGTAACTTATTAAATAAATTATAATTATTATGGTTGTAATTTATTTTTTATGTGATCTTGGTTTGTATGTAACAGGTTGATTTTTAGTTTGGGTTGGGGTAGTTTTGGGGAAGTGATTTGAAGTATTCGAAAGCTTATCAAATTTACTATCAAGTATTCAAATCTATTATTTATATTGAATAATAGAAAATAATGCTTTAGTTATAATAATTAAAGCTAGTAATAAATTAGAGTATCTTATTTAAACTGAAAATAAAAAATAACAATTTATTATGCAACCATTCGAACTTGATTATCAGCTTTGAGCGAACTGCGGACGCAATCACCAACTTCAGCTATTTGGGTTTACGAAGTTGTGTTTACGGCGCACTTCCGGTAGAGGCTAGCAAGAAACATCAGTTATTTATCTTATCGCATCATACCGGAATGGATAGCAATTTCGATTAAAGGAGTAATCAATGTCACATTCATCATCAAAAAGGAAAGTCTTAGACATAGAAGGCCTTCTTGCGCACAAAGCGTCACACACACGGAGTTGCGCAAATCACGTAGCGAATAGATTAGGAATCACTTGTAGCGAGCTATTGGTGAAGGTTGAGAACGATACAGGCGCAAGTCTGATATCGCCACTTACAGAAGAAGAGTTATTGAAAGCGCTTAATTATATGGAAAACCTTTAAGGGCGACTGCTATGAGCGAGGAGTGGAAGTTCGTAATTGTTATCACTGCAGATGTGTTACTAACATCACTTTGTGTTAATCAACGCTCAGAAACTCAAAACGGCCATTCAGAGTTGAGAAAGATGCGTTAAAACTCGTGAAAATCTTCTAAAATGGCTACCTTTCAGGCTACCCGATAGGCCAGAATTTTAAACCCATTAAGTTACTGCAGTTTTGATAAGCTTTATCTATCCGAAAAATAATAGTTGATATGCAGTAATTATTTGAATTATGCTGGTCTAGCTATTAGTAACTTTTTACTTCGTTCTTTTAAGCCGCTATTACCTACTTCACAAAAATAAAATGAGAGGTTCGGTACATAAGGTAGTTAATGTACCGTGTTCTCACTCACAGGGGATGCGCCATAATTAACATACTCTTCAGGCTGTTGCTAACATTCAATGCTACATCTTTGTTAGTTATAGTTTTTCTCGTTCAGAAAAAGTACACTCTGGGATATTTCCTGCAGTTCTACCCACAGTTTAGCTTTTTAAGTGATTGGCACCCGTTCAATTCATATTTCCTGTATCTGCTGATTCCTGTACTGCTCACCGGTTTAAGTATCTTACTCAGTCGTGGTCTAAGCGCGGATGATTTTAAAGAAGGCGATGCAGTAAGCATTGAGCATGCAAATAATAGTTTCCTACCCAGTTATTTGGGGTATTTTTTTGTAGCACTAAGCATTTCAAGTTGGAGTGCTTTGTTTTTTGTTTATGGCGTTTTGTTTATTTTTACCTTTTTGTCTCAAGCTCTATACTTCAACCCACTGTTTCTAGTTTTCCGTTACGAGTTTTATAGTATACAAACTAAAGGTGGCGCTTCTATCTTTCTTATAAGCAAATGCAAATATAAAACACCTAAAGGGATTGTCATCTCCAAGGCATTCAGAATTAATGACTACACCTTTATTGAAAGGAAATAGTAATGAACAATGTGTTCGCGAAAATAAAAAGATTACGAAAAAACCCTTATTTTAAATTACTATCAGATTGTACTCTCTATTCACCTGTCGTTGTTACTAATGGAAATTGTGTAGCTTATAATCCTGACCATAATTTGGATGAAGAGGTATGGTTCAAGATCGACAGTTTTAGCGAGCAAGAGTATTGTTTGCCAATATTGAAAATTGACTTTGACTCTAAGGAGTTTCTGAGTTTGACGAAATCTCAGTTCTCCAATATTTCTTATATCATGGCTGCACAGGATGGTGATTTTTATTTTCAAAAGGTTACTCCTTCGCAAATGATAAGAAAAAAAACCATTTCATTTGGTGATGCAGCAGTTGTTGAAAATGATGAAAATCGCCTAGTAATTAATGAATTTCCTGATGCAGTGTACTTTAAAGAAGCTGACAGTTTTATTTTCAAAGACTTAGCTACAATAAGCAGTATATTCAAAGGGATTGATGTACTATTTAAAGAGGCTACGGAAGAAGAAGTAATTCAATTCCTTTCCGAATCCTTCATCAATCTTTCCGAAGAGTATAACGTAAGCAAAGTATCCAAACCAAATAGGAAGCGAGTTACTCTTGCAATGGATACGCTAGCGACATTGACTCCTGCAGATAAGGCCAGAATGCTTCTATATATTAATAATTACTGTCAGGCGAATGTGAGATTTGATTCACTATCTGGAACTTTTTCTATAAATAGTGATGATGAATTGAAGTTGCTGCTTTACGGTATTGAACAACGTTTTTATACAACACCATTTGGACAAGAAAAGCGCCTTGCTAATTCGGTTCAACCTATTTAAATAATGTCAAATCCAGATGTAGAAACTGCTGGAAACGAAAAAATATCAGGTTTACCAACCCTGAATTTACGGAATGTCAATACCCTTAGTGATTTGTATCATCGTTGACCAACGATGATACAAATCGTTTATTATGGGCTTTAGCCAGTTTAAGTCGCGTCAGCGTCTTAAATATAAAACCACCCGCTATGCGGGTGGGTATTAAAGGTTATACCAAGAAAAACACCTTTCCGTTACGATATAGATGTTCAAGCTAATATTCGTAACTTAAATAAGGAAAGGTGTTTATGGGCATTAAAGCACAAAGCTCAGCACATACAAAGTGGCAGTGTAAATACCATATCGTCTTTTCGCCGAAATATAGACGGAAAGTGATTTTTAATAAAATTCGTTCAAGTATAGGTGAGATCCTTCGAGACCTTTGTAAGTATAAAGGTGTGGAGATAATCGAAGGGCATCTCATGACAGATCATGTTCATATGTTAGTGAGTATTCCACCGAAGATATGCGTATCAAGTTTCATGGGATATTTGAAAGGTAAAAGTTCGTTGATGATCTTTGATAGACATGCCAATCTCAAATATAAATTTGGCAACAGAAAGTTTTGGGCGGAAGGGTTCTATGTCACAACAGTTGGACTCAATGAAGCCACAATTCAAAAGTATATCAGAGAGCAAGAAAAGTCGGATTTAATCTCGGATAAATTGAGTAGTAAGGAATATGAAAACCCCTTCAAGGGGTAAGCCAAAGTAGCAAAGACACTTAGCTTGAACGAAGAGAAAGCAGCGTCATTTAGGCGCAGTCGGTAACAAGCCCTTATAGGGCAAGAGCAAACCACCCGTTTTACGGGTGGTTATGATTGGTTAGATTAACTGTGACAGCCTGTTTTTAGCATATCCTTGCATTGATTAATTGAACTCACAACACAAAGCCGACCACCAGCAAATATATATTTGCCTTTAATGATCTTTTGTACTCAATAACTAAACTAACCATCTAAACTCTTTCTACCCACCATACTCCCTCACATCAATATAAAAATACTGCTTACCTAATGAGGTTGTTGACATCTGTCCTGAAACTATCATGGAATGAGGAATAATACGGTTACCTCGGCCACAAAGAGTTACTCTAATCGTTTTTCCTCCCATCGAATCCATCATACCAATCTGCCCTATTGTTGTGATTAATACCGCACAAGGGAAACCGACATCCACACCACTCCAATTATTTCCTGTGAGTACAAAGTTATTTCCCTCTAATAAATTAAGCGGTCTTTGACTTGAAGCGTGTGTAATAACACCTTTATGATAGATTTGAATTCCCCATTTTTGAGGATGAAGTGAAATATGATAAGAAGACTTCACAAATACATAAAGCTCATATTCTGCTGAATTACCTTGAATCGTATCGATTAAATTCACACACCACGCATTGTTCTCATAAATTACTTCAGATAATCCACCTAATGATGGATTAGAAGAATTCAAAATTCGAATAAAAATAAGTGGCACTGCGTTATTATTACCTTCGATAACTTTAATTAGTCCTGGCTTAGTTTTTATCTTTTTTAAAAATACGGCTGATTCATAAGGCGTTAATTCTTCGGTAATGCCCTGATTAAAAAATAATGCACCATATTTACTCATTTAATTAGTACCATAATAATTCCATTAATCGATTGACTACCACGTAAAGAATTCCACGAGATTTTATTATTCTCGACTTTAACAGTGAAATAAGATCCTCGATTTCTAGCGACAATATAGGCGGCCAATGACCGCCCTTTAGGAATATTATTATAAGTTTTACTGCCATTTTGAGTGACCGCTATTTGGTCAAAAATAAACGAACGCCCTGTGATTTTTATTGGCTTTCCTTTTTCATATATCTCTATTCCCCACGACATGAGAAATCCTCTACGGCATCAGGAGATACCCATCCTCCTAAGAATTTAAATCCTAATTGAGGTACAGCATGATAAAGAGGCCCTTTAATGGTTTCTCTCTTTTTATCAAACTTTACTAATACAGGTTGTTGATAGTGAAAAGTTTTTATTTGGTAAACACCTTGGCAATCGACTTTCTTATATCCAGAGGTACACCCTGACAATAATAATGCTGTAATTAAAACAATAAGCTTCATACGCTACCCTAAATAACCTATTTTTGCCGCTAACTGATTGTTTTCATCATAAACATAAATAGTATTATTTGTGATCACTAACCGCCCTTTTGTTCCTCCTGAGTTAATATCTAACCGTCCACGAAATACTGCATCATTTAATTCCACATTCCCTGTTGTGGCATCAATATTAAATCCTTTCTTGCCCGCTAAATAATTAGTGGATGTGATTTTTTTACCTACTGATAATTTATCAATGGTTGCCTTGCTAAATAACGCATCATTGAAAAAAGCTTGTCCATTTTGAATAACAAAAGGCGTCACCACTTTGCCGTTTAATGACGATATCACCGCAAAGTTTTGAGCATTGACCAGAAATTGACTATTTCCTTGTGCATTAAACCCTAAGCCAATGCCAGTAATGACTTTATTCCCTTTGCTATCCTGCTGGACTTTCATTGTCCATGATGCCGAAATTTTGCCATTTATGTCTGTGACCACTTTCGAAGTTTGTTCGATTTTGGCTGAACTTGTACCCATTTGGCTTTCTAGGCGAGTGACTTGCTGAGCGGTAGAGGTCACTTTACCTGAAACCTCAGTCACTTTGGTTTCGAGTTGGCTTACCGCATTCGCCGTTGCATTGGCTGTCTGTTCGCTGGATTTAGGTACTTCATTCGCCACAAATCCCTTTGGTGCCACCGATTGCTTGTTATTGGTGTAAGTGCTGGTGATAATTTGATGGTTAACACTTTTGTGTTTGGTTAACTGATATTTTGCCCCTCCTCGTAAATAAATATATTCCACAGAACCATTTATTAATTGAGCGGGTCCCATCACAGGAGATTGATTTGTCCATCGCCAATCAAAATTATCAATGATACGGTTTTCAGACTGTGTTCCCCATCCAGAAGCACTCACTTGCCATTCCACAATCATGGCAAAGCCTTTGGTGCTGTGAGTCGCATAGCTGGGTTTATTGTCCGAATATTGCCCTAAGGTTCTAAAGACCTTAAAGGCATAACGACGAGAGGTCGCTAATGGCAAAATAACTGGATAATAGGTGTTTTCATTGAGTTTTGATAAATCTAAATCCACCACCACAGACTCCATTAAATCGGCTTTCACTGTATCTAATTTGCTGGATAACGTTTGTACCTGTGAGGTTGCAGACGTCACTTTGCCATCGATATTAGATACTCGCGTATTTAATGCATTTACTGCACTACTATCAGCTTTCCCCTTAAGATTTGAATTGAGTGTTGAAATCTCTTGCGTCTGTGCTCGCTGTTTTGAGGTGAGGGTTTCTAATGATTTATTAATCGCGGAAACATTCCCATTCATCCGTGTTTCCAGTGATTGTCGGGCTTTCGCTTCTGCTTGGTCGCCGGTAACACGCGCTTGTTTCTCTGCGGAGATGAGTCCTGCGGTGACTTTCGATAAATCATTGCCGGTATAATCACCACGAAGTTGTGTCGCTAAAGATTGGCGTTGTTGTGCCTCCGCTTTATCAGCTTCAGCGCGAGCTTGTTGCTCTTGGTTAATTACCGCTCCTCGTGCAACTTGCTCCGCTAAAATCGCATCATGGTTTGCTTTCACTTGCGTGTTTAACTCAACAATAGCTGATTGGTCAGCTTTGCTGTTAATTTCACCCAATAGGTCTTGTGCGAGTTGATCTCGACTAATTTGACCCGCTAATTCCTCAAGAATTAAATCGGTTTGAGAAGAGCAAGTACCTGAAGCTTCCACAAAAGGTGATTTACCATAGCTGTTGATTGTTCGAACATAAAAATAATACGTATGCCCTGCTTGTAAATTCTCTTGCGTCCAGAAATTCCCTTGGCCAACTTTATTTGTTTTGGTGATCACTTCATTTTCAGAAAGATCAGCGAGTTTTTCCTCACTAAACCAAAACTCAAAGGTATAACCAAAGACAGCACTATCGCCTTGTTTCGGTGCAACGGTCAGATTAAATAAGCCAGAGGTGACATCAAAATGCTCAGGAGGCGGTGGGGCTTGAATGGCAAAATCACTGATAGCGGGTGCCGACATCGCACCGGCCACATTTGTTGCTCTAACTTCAACACGATAAGTTCCTCGCGCTAATCCGTTAATATCGACACGCTCGGCCGATACCTGAATAGATTGAATAACGTTGCCTTCTTGAAGAATAGTGACGGTGTTATAGCGCACATCAGACGCCACATTCTGCCAAGAAAGCGTACCTTGTATGATGTCACTGACTGCAAGTGGAACAAAGGTAAGATTAATCGGTGAAGCAACACCGCCAGCGGGTAAACTCACAAATGGCGGGCGCTCAAACGGTTTGCCAATCACATCTTCATATAAATAGGCGCCATCCTCTTCCAACGTTAAAGCCACACCGTCTAATGCATGAAATGACCATTCGGTAATACGGAATTCCAGCCCACTAATCCCCAAAGAAGGTAATGCTAAAAGCACAACTTCCCCCGGGCGATAAGCATAGCCGTCTAAGTTCATGGTCAATTGAACCCGTCTTCCGGCTTTCTTTTTGCGGAGATATTGGCGGGCTAATCGTTGGGCTTGATAAGGGCTGGTAACAAAACGATAGTCGATATTCTCCCGAATTTCTAAGCCATCCTCTTTCACCCATTCGTCCACAATCACAGGCGTGAAGTCGGTTTTTGTGTATAACTGTTCGGCATCAATAAACGTGCCATACACCGCATTGGTGGCGTCTTTTAAGCCTGTTTCAGGGGTACAAGTGACGGTGCCAATCAATTGTGATTCAGTGATGGTTTTTATTGCCGGCCCATAATAAGCGCCGATTTGAATACCGTGTTTTCCTGCGGTGAATGTCGGTTCCGCGTTAATGCATTTGTGCATCGCTTCCAAGACACTGGATGGACTCTCATTTAAGTCATAGGCACCATTAAGGGTATATCGCGACTCAAATCCGCCTTCTGGCAGACTCACTTTTTCATCACATAAATCGGCCGCCTGTTTAAAGCTGTCAAAATCAATATCCGTATCAGGCACTTTTAAATAATGGCGGTAATAATCCAAAATGACTAAAGCCCCATTATTACTCCATGCGATTTGCTCAGTGCGAGGATCAAACAGATGTTTTCCCCAGACTTCACATTTCACATTGGGTAATCCATAAGGGAATTTTTCTTGGTCAAACGTGAGTGTCACACGTAACCACGCCAGACCTCGACCTATCATATCCTCTTTCCATGACGGGCAATTTTTAAGCATAAAGGGATCGACATTTTCCCTATCGTTATGTAATTCCCATGACGCTTTATCACCAAACGTCTCAATGAGATCATCACCCAACCAAATCTTCCCTATTTTCTCTATGGAGTGCCCTGCTAACGCTAATGCCAGTGTGATTTTTTCATTTTCATCTTGTTCGCCAGTTTCTTCCTCTGCGAAGAAAAGCAAACCCGATATCACCGTTTTTCCGATGATCACGGTTTCAGGTGCAGACGATGAACGTAACATCTGTTTGCGTTCACCGGTATCTCGATAATTCATGGAGGGTAGTTTAGGCTGAAAGATAAGCGAACCTGCGACTTGAACCGCAACGCCTGCTGCCATCAGCGCCATGCCCATCGCCGAGGTGACGCCTCCAGTAAATAGCCCCGCAATCATTAAGCCAGCACCCACGACTTTTGAAATTAATCCACCACTCCCACCCATTATTCCACTCTCCACGCTTTGATTGGGTTAATCTGCACTGGCTTCACACCTTGTGGGGTTACTCCCCAATAATGCCCCGCCCAGACCACGGCTAAACTGTCACCGTCCTCACCTTTAAACAATACGAGGTCGCCACGCTGAACGCGCTCAATCTCAATGGATTTGAAATAGCGTGATACGGCTTTCTCTAATGTGCCAAATTTAGATTTGATCAGGTTGAAGGCTTCGGCTTTGGTTTTATAGTGATTGAGATAAGGCTTTATTGGCGAGAAACCGCATTGTGCGTAAATACATTCAGAGGCAAAAATACAACAATCAAATTCACCCCATGAAAAAGGGCGACTCATCGCCGCCCTTATGGTTTCAGGTAATTTAAGTGTCCAGTTGGGTTGTTTCATGTACTGACCTTAAATAGCAAAAAACCTCAATTAAGAGGCATGGTGAAATTCAGGCAATAAAAAACCCACCGAAGTGGGTTAGTTTCAATTGCGTAATATCAGATATTTTTTAATTTGATTACACCACAACATAGTTTACCGAAATCAGGATTACATAATTCTACTGTGTCATAAGTCCTAGACCAATGACACAGCCAATTCTCAAGATCCTCACAACTATAATCTTTAGTGGCTAAACCAGATGCAATATCAACCATATCATCACTTGGTGCAGTAAGTTCATAACCATTTATCAATAAAAAAACATAACCACACATCATGGCTGTTCTTTTATTAGCATTCGCGAATGGATGGTTTTGGATAAGGCTTTCAATAAGAACAGAGGATAGTCTAAACATATCCTCTGTTTGTTCGTAATATCTTATTACGCTAGGTCTGGCTTGTGACGATTCTAGATTGCTTTGATTTAAAACTTGGATTGGCTCATCTGGCGTTTGTGCTTTAATAAGAACTTCATTGATATAAATTATGTCATCAACAGATAAGTAATTCACGCCGTCAAGATGATAACCAAACTCCCTAGACATCTATCACACCTTAGATAATTTATCCATAGCAGTCTCATAACGCTCAAAGCCAAGACTGAAAGCATTTTTCACTTGATCTTTGTGTGAGCAATTATATCCAACTACTGCTCTAGGAGACGCAACTTTACTTTTGTCACGAGGCGGTATATCTAAACGACTAGCCTTTCTCAGTGCGTGACTCATATAAATACCCTCTTACCAGGATCTCTGGCATATATACAAAATAGACGATTTTGAGGTTATTGCAATTACTCTGCATGTAAAAAATCACCCACACTGTTAGTGGGTACTGGATTATTTTTTGTGAACCTTTTCGACCAGTGGCCTATTCATAATAGAGTCATCTTGTCGCCATTACAACCCAGATTTATCAACTAAAGCTTGTTTTTTTTTGCGGTTATAAAGGTATATGAATGTAGTTTTTGGCATCAATTACCTATCTATACTCCCAACGCTGATATCTTCTAACAAGGATAAACTTAGCTCTTTCATGAAACAACAAAGGGCACAGTTCCTCTTGTTTATGCAATAAAAACCCACAAAAGTGGGTTTAACAAAGCAATAAGATTATTTATAAATAAATGCAGGTGCATCTTTCTTACTGCCCCAATAAATCGCCCGTTCAGCCATTTGAGCCACATAGCGAAAGATACGATCACCTTGTCGTCGAGATGACCATGACTCATCGGTGAATCTATCGGGTAACCCGATTGACCATCGCTAGAATCGATTAGAAACATTAACACATACGGCATTTTCTTCGCCAGACACCACATTGATAGATGTGATTTGTCCGACAAATAAGACCTCAGCAAGAAGCGGTTTTCCCTCTTCACCGATGGCAACCATCATCAACCGCACTTCTCGCCCTCGACTTTGCTCATTCATCACCATTCCCACCAGCGATTTATCAAAACCGGCTAATTTAAGCTGTAATTGTGGAGGACTGGTTGTCTTATTTTCTTTTAGCTGACTAATTTCGCCTAAACTGCCCACGCCCAAATAAGTTTCCCCCACAATAATCAGTTGCCCAACACCGGTATGCGCACAGATGACGCCTGATTTCAAATCGAGTCTGGCGGCTAAAACGATATAAGCCCCCTCATTAATTGCTTTTACCATACCGTCAGAAAATGGATGATATTGCATTAGTACAACACCTCCTCAAAAGATAACGTGATATTGGTATATCCCAATCGACGATGCTGAAATTTACCCTGTTCATTATCAACAAGCCGAAAAACCCCAAAAGGACGCTCAACCTCAAGCATTTCATTAACAGTAGGTGACGTTCTTAACATCGGCGAAATAAAAATAATCGCACGGCCTTGATTATCACTGACCACATCCGCCACCACCATTTTGAGTTCATTACCCACAGTTAAGCGATCCCCTTGTTGTAACACGCGCATATTGCGCTTCCAGTCCTTTGTTTCTAACTGATTACCCAATTGGCTGGGTATTGCAATACGAGGCGAACCATACCCATAACGCCCTTTTCTTATCCAACTGGCTATTTTGACTCGCCCCGACATGCCATCCAATGAAGCCACCAGCGCTTCTAATTGGCGCGATTTCTCTTCATTTAAATTATTAAATGTCAGCTCACAACGCCAACGACTTCCTGGAAAGCGTACCGTCTGACTACTTCCATTAAACGGCGAGGTAAAGGTTTTGCTGTTACTCAATAATTGCCAGTTTTCCTGTGTGGGGATCACCGCTTTTGGCCATTCAAGAATAGACATTTAAACTCCTAATGTTCTGCGTGCTGCGCCATTACTTTGAAAGTCTTGTAACATCATCGCGTGAGCTTTCTGTGCGCCTGCTTCTGTCCCTTGTTGTGCGGCTTCTTTCATTGCTTGAGCAAGTACAGCGTCACCATTTCCTGTCACTGTAATATGATTAACGACGGTCATTTGTACACCACCCGCACGGGCTAACGTCGGTTGTGGTGTAACCGGTATTCGTCCTGCGACCGCCCCCACAAAGCCCCCCGAAGCATAACCTTGCGCCGCATGCATTAAGCGATAGAGATTGCCGACACCCAATTTAGCCGTCGCTTCTTTGGTAAAAACAAACTCACCACCATGCACAATCCCTTTAGGCTCAAATTTCCCTCCATGCCCCGTATAGCCACCGTAAGCATGCCCTTTGCTCATCCATCCCATATCAAAGCCCATTGCCTGCCCGCCCGCTTCAATGGCTTTGAAAACCAACATTTTCATTACCATTCGAGTGATATCGGAGATCACCGCATTGGCAAAATCTTTAAAGCTTCCTTTGCCCGTTAAAGCAAAATCGGCTAATGCATCAGACATATTATTAAGGGCATTGGTGGTGACGTTTCTGACGTTTTCCATCACATCCATAGCCGATTCACTGAAATCCGATAAACCTTGTTTTAATCCCGCCATCGGATCGCCTTTCATGGCCTCTCGCTTCCTTAGCTCTTCCTCAATCTGCTGTTTAGTGAGTTCGACATTACGTTGTAAGTTCACCAGCTCTTTTTCGCCTAAATCCACACTGGCTTGCTGATACAGCACATCAATCTGACGAAGGGCATTAAGCTTTTCTTGCTCTGCGCGTGTCTTTCCTATCAAGGTGGTTTCAAATTGCATCTGCTCAATTTCTTTACCGCGATCATAAGCAAATTGCGCAACCGAGTTAGCACGCGCCAGATCATCAATGGCTTTCGCTTTTTCTTTAATCGTCTCAATGGCGTTGGGATCGATTTTTAAGATGGCATCAAACTTGTCTTTATTCTGTTTGATATCGGCTAATGCGGATGTGTATTCATTAAAGGAAGAGGTAGTGCCATACAGCTGAATACTTTGTCCATCCGCAATCAGTGAGGCTTGTTTTTCCTCTAATTCCGTCAAAATTTTGGTGTACTGCTTGGCGTAATCAATGGTTGATTTATGGCTGGGCTTATACGTCCGTTTGGCTTGCAGTGCCAGTTGTGCCTCAATTTCCGCTTGTAAGGCTTTATCGTAGCCTTGCATATCTGGCGTAATTTTGCGTGAAGCCAATACATCTTCTGCATTTAATCTCGCTAATGCCTTCCCTGTGGCTTGCGCTTTTGCCACTGAACGTTGCGATTTTTCAATCGATTCATCAATCTGTTTAGCAATCGCCGTGGCGGCATTCACTTGGCTATTTGTCGCCTGAAGCGTGATATCAATGAGTGATTCATATTCAATGCCTAAACTCTTTAAACTCGCCTTAAGTGAATTGATAACGGCATCAACATTTTGTAACTCAGTGGCATAGCGTTTATATTCCGGAGCTTGATCGCCCACTTTTTCTTTGAGTGTCGCCAACATATTTTGCATATTGGCTCGCTGACGCTCTAAGTTATTAACTTGCTCTGCATATATCCCCATCGCAGCATCAAGCTCTTTTTGCTTTTCAGCCACTCGTTTAAGGTATAAATCCCCCACACCTTGTTCAGTAAATGCCTTTTCACTCTCAATGCTGTATTTTGATAGACCTTGTAAGGAAATAACCTGTTGTTTAAGTTCCTCAATTTTCTCCAATTGCGCGTTAATGCCCGATGAAACTTTGCTTAAATTCGCCACTAACGTGGCATTGCTCATTTTGTTTAACGCTTCTGTTGATGTATCAAGGGAATTAGCAAATTCAATCGATTCGAGTTTAGCTTGTTTGACATTTTCGCTGTATTCATACAATCCCATGCCCAATGCCGCCACACCAGTCAACACTAATCCAATAGGGCCACCCGCTAATCCCATAACACTGTTAAGTGCTCGCCCCGCCACCGTTGATTGACGCCGAGCGGTCGTTAATGCACGTTGAGCAACGTTTTCGGCGGTTAATGCCTGTGTATAATTTAGCGAGGCTGTTCTTGCGAGTGACTTTGTGGCGATAAGGTTATCGAGTGCGATTTTTTCCGCGTTAGTGCCTCTAGCAACTTGATATTCCATTTTGGCTCTATTGAGCGCCGATGTGGCGGCTTCTTTATCCGCCCATGCCTTCCTCACGGCACTGGTTGCTGCCACACTGTTTGCCTCTGCACTCTGTAATGTGGCTTTGGCTTCATTCAACGTTGTCTGATTTTTCAGATAAGTGGCTTTCGTCCATTGAGAGAGTTTTGCTACCAATGCCGTGACGGCGATCCCTTCAACCACTTTAGCGACTAACGATAGATTATCGGCAAGAGTGGCCATCCCTGTGGTAAAAAGCTGAGTCGCACCTGTACCTTGATTCGCTTCACCGATAAATTTTGTCATCGCCGATTGAAGATTGGTAAAACCTTGGCTAACCGTTGTCACGCTGGTAGCAAATTTTTTATCCACACTGTCGGCTGCACGTTCTAAGGCTTGAATGACTTTCTCAATCGTCATTTCACCGTCTTGGGCTTTCTTCCTTAGTTCACCCACACTGACACCCATTCCGTCAGCGATGGCTTTCGCTAACGCAGGGGTTTGCTCCATCACTGAATTTAGCTCTTCGCCACGTAACTGCCCCGAGGCTAATGCTTGACCAAATTGAGTTAATGCCGCTTGGGCTGCGGTTGCACTTGCTCCCGAAATCGCCACGGCTTTTGAGACAGTTTCCGTGAGTTCAGCGACTTTTTGCTGACTTAATCCTAAGCGATCGGCATTATCCGCAAAACGTTGATAAACTTGTGCTGTGGCATCCAATGATTGATAAGTTTTCTGGGCAATATCATAGACGGCTTTTGTGGCTTTATTTAACTCGACAGAACTTTCCGTCACCAGTTTTAAGCGGTTCTGTAATTCCGTCCAACTATCAGCATAATTAATGACTTGATGAATGGATAATGCGCTTGCGGTGACACTCGCAAAACGGGCAAAAAGCGCCGAGGATTTTGCGGTTTGCGATACCATTCGCTCTTGTTGTACGGTGATAGCTTGAAGACTGACGCGAATACTTTGCCCAAATTGTTCTGTTTGGCGCTGGCTACGGTTGATCGCATTTGTGAAATTTGCCGTATTCAGCGTCAAATCAATATCTAATCTACCTAATGCTCCCGCCATAAATTCAATCCTTGGTATGAACACTACAAAAGCAAACTTTCACTCTGAATAAATGCAATATTCCTTGTTATTTGCTATTGATTTAATTATTGATAAACTGAAATTTCGAATAATAGAGGGGGTTTTATGAGACTTATTCTGGCGTTATTACTACCTTGGTTACAATTTTTCACGATTGGTCGCCCATTTGCTGGCATCTTCTGCCTTATCCTACAAATCACCTTAATTGGCTGGATCCCTGCGGCTATCTGGTCGGTTTATGCCCTTTCTCAATACAATACGGATAAAAAAATTGAGAAAATGTCTCGCGGTGGTTAACAATTAAGCCCCACTGATGTGGGGCTATCGATTAGCTAATACACTCTCAGTAACGTTATCCCACAGCTCTTCTTCCGTAATTTTCTTCTTCCACATCGGCATAAAATCCATCAATTCAGGCAGAGACGTTTTCGGATCACGATTTATCATCGCAAGAAGATGCGCTACTTGTGCCATCCGATAATCCTCTCGCCATAAACCAAAGGGTTGTTTGCGATAAAAGGCCTCATATTCACACAAGTGGCTTTCAGGCATTTGCTCTATTTCCGCGAGGGTTTTTCCCAATGCCAACGACAATATCAGTTGGAATTGTCGTCGGTCTCCGAGTTTTTTTCGCTGTTCCCCGCTTCGGCTGTAAACACCGCATTAGAGAACCCTTGCCCTAGACGATTAAGACCTTTTAAATCTGCTTCATTTTCAGCATCAAAAAGCAGTTCTCCTTTTTCATCACACAACTTAAAGGCCAACATTCTGGCGACATCATATTCATCGTAGACACGATTTATCGCCTCATTAAATTGTTCGGGATCGTCTTCATCTAAATAAATATCCTGCGCTTCGGCGAGCTTAATTTTAATTTGGCGAAGTTTGCGCTGAATATAATTCATGGTGCCAACATCCAGCTCTTTGACATAAAAGGTGTTGTCTAAATAGGTAAAAGGCGTCACTTTCAGTGCTTGGTTTAACACTAATTCACGCAATAAAGCGTTAGACATAATCACTCCTAAGATTTTTTATTGAGAAGGGAGAAGAGAAATAATGAAAGAGGTGAATTAGGGGTTATTTCTTCACATTCAAATAATCACGGCCAGACAATTTAATCGAGATCCCTGAATCCATCATTTGTCCTACACTGCCATCAATATTCATGCCCGTTTCGACGGAGCCGTAATAAAACATGGAGCCCTCATCTCGTGTTAAGACCATTTTCACCGCAAATTTTTCTTTGCTGTTTTCATATTTACGCAAGAGTCGCTGCACCTCACTGGAGCTATAACGTAAGAAAAAGGTCAATTTAATTGAGCCGTATTCCGTATCGCCGGATTCATATTCCTTGCCATCACTGCAAATGGTGGTGACATCGATTTGTTCAGTCGTTGAACCGTCTTTGCTGAAGCTTTTTACCGCACAAAAGTTATTAGACCATTGAATACGTTGTGCTTTGGCGTTTGCAAAATCCGTGGGTAACGTTTTATCACTCCAATCCACTTCGTCGCACAGGGTCACTTTGTTGCCATCAACCTGTTCAACAGGAAAACGTCCATCTAACTCCCCGAATCCCGATAACATAATCATGTCATCGGCTTTCAGCTTATTATTGGCGATGGTAATAGTTGCCGGTGATAACGTGGCTTCCGTCACTGTCATCGCCTCCCCTAAGCCTGTTTGCACAAAGATCTTCGTGCCGAGGAAAGGCGTCGCTTTATGGTTTTTTGACTTTGCCATATCCATTCCTTATTTATCTGATGAAATCATTAATTCAAGAACAAGCCGATGCAATTTGACATCCGCTTCATACCCAAAGACCGCATTCACCCGTTGTGCAAATGGGATTGTCGCAACAATCTGAGTTTCAATCTTTTTACGCAAGACCATAAGGGGTTGTGGCTGTGGCGCATACACGTCAAGTTGCACGCGATAGTTGTCTAAATCCGTATCCTCCAGCGCACTGTTAGGCGTGATGCTGGCAAACTGGATCACAATGGCGGGATAATGCCCTTTGCCTTCAGGTAATACCTGAAAAAAAACCCTTCCATCGACAAGCGGTGAAAGGGTCTCTTTTAATTGCTGTATCATGATCTCTACCTTACTTTTTCAATGTCCTCTTTGAGTGTTTGAACAATCACTTTAGCCGTCGCTTCCTTTTTCGCTTCAAAACTGGGCCGCATAAACGGTTGTGCGGGCATCTTGGCGGTGCCAAACTCGACAAACCACCAATAAAACGGATCATTCGGGTTCAATGCCGCACTTTTTCCCGTTGCCTGTTTAAAGGCAGACACCTTTTTACCCGATAATGATTTCACCCAAATGCGCGTTTTAACTTGCCCATTGCGCTGCACTTTCGTTTTAGAACGAATATTGCGCTTGATGGTGCCTTTGCGTCGATGAGGCACCGTTTCCTTAAGAATAGGTACTCGATGTTTGATTTCTTCTTTTAACGCCGAAGCCCCTACATTCATCGCCTTACGCGCGCTTTGATTTCTAGTTTTACGGGCGATGTCTTGCATTCGTTGAGCGAGTTCAGACAATCCACTGATTTTAATTTCACCCATCATTCACGCCCTCTTTGCACATTAATTGAAGCTCACGATGACGCTCATAAGGGTCAATAATCGAAATAATATTAAATATTCGCTTACCCCATACAATACGCATTGAGGTATCAATATCAGCAATATAGCGAATAAGAATTCGCGTTGTGGCTTCACTTTGTACTTGCTGGGCTTGAAAATATTCTCGCCCTTGATAAGGCATGATCGCTGCACGTACTTTTGTCGCATGATCCGTCCAAATCACATCACTGCCACTGATGGCATCGGGCGCTAATACTGATTTTTGAATATGAATAGTGTGGCGTAATCGTCCCGGATCCATTAACTACCTCGCCAATTTCGACAAAGCAGTAACAATCGTTCTACTGCTTTATTTTCATATAACGGAATTTCACTTTGACTGGTTCGATGTTCAAACATATCCCCCAGCACCAAGAGCATTGCCGATTTCACTTCATAAGGGATATCATCAGGTGATTTCCATGCTGGTTCATCACACCATCTCAAACAATAATTTAATGCGCTTTGTGCATAAAATATAATCTGCTCATCACGATCATCACCGCTGTATTCGAGATGCTGTTTTAGTAAAGAAAGAGGAATGACATCTAAGATATTCATGATGTAATACGGGATAGTTACCTACCCCGACCTATTACTTAAGCACTTCTTCCAGACGTTGGGAAAGTCCCTTTAATTAAGGCTTGAGGGCGATAATGGGCTAAGGCTAAACGCTCTTCACACAAAATGGTCAGCATGTTCTTCACAAAGTTATCACGATCTTCTCGACTCACTTCGATAACTGCATTCATTCGATCCCATACTTGAGACGCCAAATCAAATGCACCAACAGTAAACTCACCTTGTTTTTGTGCTTTTGTTGGAACAACAGGTAATCCCCACATTACATTTGAAGTAAACGCTTGTGGGCCCCCGAAAATATAACGCCCTTCTTTATCTTTCATTAACGCAATGGCATGCCAATCACGAGGATTTAAAATAATACCAGAGGCGCTAAATTCAGATTCTGTTACCTGATAAATAGCATGAGCAATCAGGTCAGCATGTGTGTCGCCCGTAGCACTCAACGTGGTATCATAAGCAGTGGCAACATGATTAATCCCCGTCAAATTATCCGCAGTACCGTCACCATTAAGTAATTGCTCCTCTTCCACTAATGCTAAGCCATACAATAAGCGGTTATTAACGTAAGACTGTAACTGCACAGCATCATCCATCACTTGGCGAGACGCTTGGATCCAATGAGCAATAGTGATCACATTTGCCGTTTGTTTTTCAAAAGTCAGATTAGATTCTGGTTTCTGTGCCTTTTCTTTCACGGGTGCCGCGCTATTGGTAAACAATTTTTCGCGTACATATTCCAGTGAGTTACTGGAAATACGACCTTGAGCTAATAAATCGCGGATAACTAAACGACGCATCCCCGGCATAATAATCCCCGGTACTTGCATCGGCTGAATGAGAACTCCGGCTGAGCTCGCATCACTGCCTAATGATTTATTAAAGGTCTTCACTTCATAAGAAGCCTGACTCCCATTCCATGATTTTGTCAGCGCTTCTGCTGCTCGCTCAGAAAAATCTTTTTTCGCATTAGGATCATCAGCACTCGTTGCCCCTTTCTGCTCTAAATCAAACAGACGTTCACCGGCTTTTTTTAATTCCTCTTGGACTAAGGCTAAATCTGTTTGTAATTGCTTTGAAACTACGCCAGTAGCTTCAATTTCTTTCTTCTGTGCATCAAAGAGCTCTTGCACCTTTTTTTGTGATCCTTCGATGGCTTCTTGGATAATAGCTAAGTCAGACATATTCTATCCTTTCAGATTAAATGCATTAATTTGGTTAACAATGGATGCGACTAGGGATTGTTGAGTGTCATCGGACTCACTCCGAATAGCGGATTTGAAGCGGGAAATAAAACCAACTGCTTCTGATTTTGATAAACCGGCTGACTCTCTCAGCCAATCCTCAATATCTCGGATCGTTAATAACCCATCGATGCTCTTGAGTGATGAAACCTGTGCCTGGTCATTAGCGGGAAATGTACAAATACTGATTTCACGTAACAGGGAGATATTTTTAAAAATACGGCCTGAAGGTGTTCGCTCAAAATCATTACGCAGACAACCGAATCCGATAGAAAGCCCGTCAACCGTGCCATGCTTCATTGCCGCTTTTAGATCTTGAGCCGCACTATGACCGGGCGTCAGTTGTCCTCTTACACGTAATCCTTTTTGATCTTCCTCCATGTACTCCCATTTCCCCACAGGAAGCTCCCAGACTCGATGGTTATAAAACATAGCGACTTTTTGTTTTTGCTTATCTAAAACATGCTTAAACGCACCGGGTAAAATAATGTCACCATCGAGATCTTGATGACTAAATACAGAGGCATAACCTTCGAAAACGCCTTGTGTGCCATCACCCGTAAATTTGATTTCCGCTTCATCAAAATTTAGTGTTTTTCTAATATCAGGCATTGAACCCCCATAAATAATTAAGCCCCACTTTCGTGAGGCTCTTTATTGAGTTGGTTAATCGGTAAATATTGTGCTTGCCGGTAAGCGACATCTCCACCTTCAAGAGGAGGATAATTATCGAGCCGTCGCATTTCATTAATAGTTCTTAGCCCCGATTCTCCCATCGCTTTCATAAACGCGGCGCGTGAAGTAGAATCGCCTCGCAATAATCCATCAAGGTTATGTTCAGCATGGTATTTTCCCACTTCGGGGGGTTTTAGAAGCCAACGCGCAATGCAGTTTTCCCATAGGGAGATATAGGGTTGTAAGGTATATTGAAGAAAACCTAAGTTTTGTTGCTCAATACCTGTTCCCCAACTTGTTGATTTTTCAACATCGCCGACTAAATGCGGGGGAACACCAAAGAAACGCGCTAATTCACTGACTTGAAATTTGCGGGAAGACATTGTTTCTGCATCTTGAGGACTAACACCAATATCTTGTGCTTGAAATCCCCCTTCTAAGATCCACAATCGTTTTTTAACGGGACCACCCGCAATTTCTTTGAAATTCTCTTCAAGTTGGCTACGTTGCTCTTTATTCAATACCTTATCGCCCGTTGTCAGAATTTTAGGAGACTTAGCTCCATTAGCGTAAAACTCACGTTGTTGATCTTCCATCGCAACGGCCGTGCTTGCTGTCTTACATGCATAAGCAATAGGCGACAATCCAACTAATCCATTAAAACCAAACCCTTTTAAATGAAAAATTTCGTGTTGTTTAAATTTCGCAAACTCATGATCACGCTGATATTTATAGATAATATTCTTCCCCTCCATGCGTACATCCATATTGGCAGACAACAGAGGAAGCAAGCTAATCACATCACCCACTTTATTTCGCTCAATCAACGCGAAAGCATTACCATAAAAGCAAAGCTGCATAGTCATTGCCTCTCGGAACTCTTGAGCGGTCATATATTGATTGGGCGAATATCGCAGTAATCGAGCTAATGGGTTACTTAAATCAACTTTGGTTCTATTTCCCTGTTTATCCGTTTCGAACACATCCAGTGGCAAACAAGCCGTTAACGTCGAAATTAAGCTAACACAACGCCAAACCGTTGATATTTGAAGTATTCGCTCATCATTTACAGAAGAATCACCAAGCGAGCCTTGCGCTGAGATAACGCCTGATTGTGAACCTTGTTCAGGTGTCACGAGTCTTCCCCCAACAAAGAAGGAAGCCAGACGCGCAAACCAACCATGATTAGTGCGCAAATCGATTGAATATTGTTTATCTGTCATCACATACTCAATGGGTTAGAGAAAAAGTCATCAAGGTTGCCATTATCAACCTCACCTTCCGCAGCACCAATCGCCATTGCTGATGCCACCACACCATCAATTCGACCAGTGCTTTTTTTCTTGGCAAAGACGCGGTTATCTTTTTGGTCAGCCTCAAGCACAGCGGATGCGGCATTCCATCTCAAACAAGGATTGGTGTGGATCTCAATCTTCTTGTCATCAATTAGCTGTTCAAACAGTTCGATAGAGTGTGGCATCCATAGCCCTGAATCTTTGGCTTTGTAATATCCTTGTCCATGCGGAGTTAAAGGAACCGTCACACCCGCTTCATCGAGTTTGGGTTCAAGGTATTTAATGCGATAAGGGTCAAAGGCAATGGCTCTCATGCTGACGAGCATCGCCATTTCAGCAATGCGTTCTGCCACAAATTCATACCTCACCGCATTCCCTGGCGTGGTATGCATAAAACCTTGCCTTACCCATAAGTCATAAGGCACTCGGTCGGTTTTCGCCCTATCCAATAAGGTGTCTTTGGGTGTCCAAAATTCAACATAAAGACGTTTGAGGCGAGGAAAATACAAGGCTAATGCGGTTAAATCTTTAGTTCCCGATAAGTCCAATCCGCCATAACATTCTTCACCTTGAAGATCATCGAAGGTGAACGTATTTTCACACTGCATCCATGTTTCACTGTTAATCCATGGATTATCGGCATCCACCCACTGACAAAAATTGAGCCGACGCACAATGCTTTCTTTCGCGGGCATACCTCGGGCTTGAGTCACTTGTTCGCGTAAGTAGCGATCAGAAAAAGTGTAGCCCAATGACGGATTGGCTTTCCCCCAGCAAGACTCATCCTTAAAGGGATCATCGCCTTCATCCAGTGAGCAAATATAGGAAAAGAAGCTGTCGTCTTCGATAGTGCCTTCGGCGACTTTTCGACCGTATTCATGATAGTCATAACACACGCTGGTTTTATCATGGCCACTATTGGTGATCATAAATATCAAGGCTTGTCGCCGACCTTTTGTGCCCGCTCGCATCATCTCAACGGCGGTATTATTTTTGTGCTCATGAATTTCATCAATCAGCGCACAATGGGGACGAGGTCCTGATTGCCCATCATCCGAACTGATCGGACGAAAGAATGAACTCGTTTTTAAATAAGCCAAGTTCCACTCTTTACCGGTTCCGCCTGATTTGGTGATCCTCTGACTTAATGCGGGAGATTGATCAACCATCGCCACCGCATCACGAAACAAAATCATGGCTTGGTCTTTTTTCGTGGCTGCCGCATACACTTCGGCACGCGGCTCACTGTCGGCAACCAAACAATACAACCCAACGCCACCTGCCATCGGTGATTTTCCTGAACCTTTGCCCGATTCAACGTACACCATGCGAAATCGGCGTGTTCCATCTGTCATTTTCCAACCAAAAATAGAGCCAATCACAAAGCATTGCCAAGGCAATAAAATAAACGGTTTCCCTTCATGCTCCCCGCCATTGAGCTTTAAGACTTTCGCGAAAAAGTCGATCACCCTTTTGACGGCCTCAACATCCCAGACTAATCCTCGTTGCTCGGCTTCGTTTAAATCTTTGAGATGACGCGCACAAGCATGACGAATATCAGGCCCCGCTAAGATTTTGCCTTGATGCACGTCTTGCGCGTATTGCGTTGCGGGATCAACCGAAATATTGGTTGAGCGGATCTTCCTCTTCTTCTCCACCATCCATCTTCACCTTCGAACGAGCGGCGGGGGTTAAACCAAACTCGACTAAATAACTTTTAAAACGGCGATCTGCATCAGCCAACATGGCAACGGCAGGATTCGCTTTAATTAAAAAATCCCCTAATTGCGTTTTTGTGGTGTATGTCCGACCTTCAATCGCAATGGTGTCTCGCAATTGAAGAATATCAGCGTAGATATCACACAGCCGTTCTAATGCCAGCGTGTCAGCCACGGTTAAAACGCCCATTCCATCGAGTAATAAGGTTAATTTTGCCCACGCCATTTTCCCCCAATCCGTTAAATGTTCGGGTGGGCTTGGAATTTCACGTTTAGGTTGGGGTTCTTTATCGTTGAGTTTTCGTTTTCCCGGATTACCGGTGACCACCTTCAAGTGGGTCGGTTTCGGGCGTCTTCCTGCCATCGGAACCTCCCAGAAAAAAACTTTTCATTTCGCGGTTGTGCACACAAATGAGGGCGCTAGGTAATCAGGGCGAAAGTGTTTGAACTTTTACCCCGCCCCCACCCTGTATTTCATGGTGTTATTGATGCCAATGAGAATTGGGATCGAGTGGAATGCCATCCGCATTACAGCCAATGACTTTGCCACTCTTTTCGATACGTTGTTTGGTTGAGTTATGATGCAGTTCGCATAAGCTTTGGAAGTTCTTTGTGTCCCAGAACAAGGCTTGGGCTTTTGCGATACGTTCTTTATCGCCTGATTCAAGTGCTTCTTTAAGACGATGTGGAGTAATGTGGTCAACTACTGTGGCAGCAGTAATGCGCCCTTGCTCTTGGCACATAACACAAAGCGGATGTTCATTAAGAAACGCTAATCGCACTTTAGCCCAGCGACCACCATAGACATTGCGCTTTTTCATGGTTTATTCCATCACAAATTTTCTCCAATAAAAAAGCCACCAGCGGTTAACTGATGGCTATCTATGTTCTTTCCTTATCTTATTAATTTCGTCAGAAAACTTGAATCAAGCCATTAAAAATCAATTGGTTAAATTAACTCGCACTTTAGATATGAAATAAATGACATACACAATAATTTGAGAGTGGCACCTATTATAAGCACTAGCGATTTAATGAAACTCACTATTTAGAGACCTCTCTAGAAGAGATTAATCGTTCTGACGTTTAAAACAACATAAGGAGATATTTATGATTCATATATTTGAAATATTATTGAAAACCATTTTAGCAACAATCGCATATTTATTATTACGTAAAAGTTCGCCAGAGCACGCCATATATTTTGCTATCGCTATCCTTAATTCTTAATTTTCTTACCTAACCTTATAACCCATTCATCATATGGCATTAGTGCTCTAATTACATCAGCTAAATCTAATAGCTACTCAGTTCTCCCAATCCAGTTTAACCACCATGTTTGCCTTCTTGCTTATTAAAAATAACCACTTAATAAATAGATTTTATCATTAGCTATTTATTTTTAGTAAGATAACCGCAACAAAAAAGCCATTATCTTTTAAGTTAATGGCTCTTATCCAAATAATAATACTTCTTTCAGACTGTAATTTCCGTATGTATTTTATCAATGCTACATAGTATTAATAATTTACATATTCATATTATAAGCTTCAATAAACTCCTTATGATATTCCTTAGATTGTTCAAGTAACTCTCGATATGTTTTTACAAAAACCTTCCCAACTTCAGAATAATCACCTTCTTTAGATTTAAACTTTCTATCTTCTGACTTTTCTCCTCCAACAACAAAACATACAACTTTAGAAAAACCAGTTTTAGATGCATACCTTTCTTGAAGGAAATCGCCATAATCATATGCTTGTTCTAATGCCTTAAGATCTACTTTATATTTACTTCTTTTTATTTCAATTACATATAAAATATTTCCTAGAGCATTACTGCACAAAAAATCAATTCTTCTATCATTTTCGCATAAATCTTCATCAGGATAAGTTTCTTTCAATAAAGTCGAATATGTAACCTCATCTCTAAACTCTAAGATTCTTGGATCTAATAACCAAGAAAATTTTTTCAAAAAATTATGAAGAGTTGGAACTTCTTTTGTATTCGTTTGAATATAATTCTCGAATTGTTTAATAACTTCTACTCTAGAAACAGCTAAGTCTCTATATTGCTTAGATTCAATTGTTTTCCAATCATCCATCAAACGTAAAAGTTTTGGGATATCCTCATCACTACTTGATATATCTGCAATCTTAGAAGCATATTCTTTATAAGCTTGGTTATCAAATTTACCTATGACATTATTAATAATCTCAGCTGATTCAGATATATCAATATTAGAATTTTCTAGAATTGGGTTAATAATTCGCTCGCTAAGCTCCCTTTCATACGTAGGTAAGTTACTTTGCCAGCTATCTACATTGACATTATGCTCATTTCTAACTTTTATCTTTTTCTTTTCGCCCCTTTTTTTCTTCCAATCACTGCCTATTTTTCTAATCACGGCTTGCAGATAACTTTGTAATGAGCGTGTTTCATCATGTTCCCAATTTAATGAATGTCTATCAGTAGAAATGACATCATCATCAAAATTATCAATAAAATCTACTTCTAAATACCCAGTAACATAACTATGGAATTGATCATTATCTCGAGCACCGTAAAAACTAGCCGTATTAACAATTTTCCCTCTTGATATTAGATAAATCCCTCTCATATCAGTATCTTTTACTGGTGTCTCTAACGTTATAATTGAGCCTTTAACATCAGACCAATACGGGTATTTATCATCATAACTTTTATTCGGGAAACTCCATTCAAATTCTGTTTTCAATGATTGATATTTTAATTCGTTCGTAACATTTATCTTATTTGAATTATCATTATTTTTAAAAATAACCGTTTCCATCTCACTAAATATGATGAATTTTTTAGATAAATTAAGAGCTATTTCATCTAATTGAAATCCAGACTTTCTTCTCATTCTTTTTAATTTTATCGTTGTACCAGATTTCAAAGTGGTGTTTTCATTAAAAGTAATTAAATTTGGTGAATATACATTTCCTCTACTTTTTTTTATATCATTTAAATCCATTACAAAATGGTTTTTTAAGCCATTCTTGACGGAAATGACTTCAATTTCATCACAAATACCAAAGACAGATAATTTTCCTAGACCTTTCTTACCAATTATTGGTCGACCATTTGTACTTGTCTGTTTTTCTAGTTCTTTACGACGATTTCGTCCAATCACTAAATATTTATCATTTAGTTCAGAAAAAGTCATCCCCTCACCATCATCAGTATAAATAATTTCTTTAGCCTTACCTTCAATAAAATTGATACTAACCTTAGTGGCATCTGCATCCCAAGAGTTACTTATTAATTCTGATAATACACTCGGTAGTTTTGAATATAAAGAGACACCTAAATGCTCTATCGTATTAGGGTCAAATTTTAAAATTAATTTATTATCTTCCATAACATTAGCACCATAAAAAAATAAACCTTTCTTATACTTTATAATAAGTTATTATTCTAGTAACTTCATCACAATAGAAGCTATTTGTTGTGCAAGATATGGAGGAACTGCATTACCTACCTGAACATATTGTTGAGTCCTATTACCTTCAAAAAAATAATTATCAGGAAACGTTTGTAACCTAGCCGCTTCTCTAACCGTTAAGCTCCGACATTGTTTAGGATCATAGTGAATAAAATAATGTCCATCTTTAGAAATATGACTTGTTATAGTAGTTGAAGGTCTACTTTCAATTTGAACACGAAAACGGTCAGTATAATTTCCTGACTTCCAGTTTGCATGCGCTGGAGCCAACACATCAGGAAAATCATGGGATTTAGGTGAGTAGCCAGCTATTCTGGCATAACTAGCACAAAAGGCATAACGTAATAGATCGCTTTCTATATGCCCTCTTGTTTCATGATTAGCTACATAATCCAAGTCCGGGTCTAAAAGCCATCCTGCTAGATCTTTTGGTAAATTATCTTTGATATTATTTTCTGTTGTTTCTTTTCTATTCAAATTAGGATAAGAAGATAAATCCAACTCATTTAAGTTAAAATTTGGATATTTCGCATTAAATATTTTATATAAAATATTTGCATTCTTATCAATAACGCAATTCCAAGAAAAATTACTATCTTCAATTTTTGATAGGCCACTACGTAATCTTGGCAGATCATCAATGGCTTCTTTTATTGTTATTTCTTTATCTTTCTTTATTAAAATACTAGGAGTATATTTAATATCTTCTCTAACCCCCATTAAGATCACTCTATGTCTAGCTTGAGGAATACCATACTCCTCTGATTTAATCAAAAAACTAGATAAACTATCATACTGAGGATTATTAATATCACTAGATTTTTCTGTTAAAGAATAAATACGATATCCTAAAGTACTATGGTTTTTAGTTACTGCACCGGGTTGCTTTAAATCCTTTAAAATTTCAGGAAAAATTAAATGATTGTTAATTTTCGCAGATAAAATCCCCCTTACATTTTCCATAATAAAAACTTCTGGATTAACAATTGAAAGTATCTCTAAGTATTCTTTATATAAAAAATGGCGCGCATCTTCTTCCGGTACATAGTTTTGATTACCAGCATTTCTAGAACGGCCAGCTAATGAGTATGCTTGGCATGGAGGTCCTCCAATAACTACTTTATAACCGTTATGGTTTTGAGTAAGCTCTCTAACCTTTTTATGGATAAGATCATTATCTAATCCTAATGTTCTTGGCTCAAACAAAGTCTCTTCGTGAGCAAGTAAAGCCTCTCTAGGATACATATTAAAAAGTTGATCTCTGCTTATCTCACCTTTGATATAACTATAATAATGTATCCTAGCTCTACGGTCATTTCTTACCAAACGATAAAAAGCTCTAGTTGTCAGCGTCTTATGCGCACTACTTTCCTTTTCGACTGATATACCTATTTTAAATGGCTGTATACCGTCCTTGTTGACAAAAGATGAAAACCCTTCACCTAAACCTCCAGGACCAGCAAATAAATCAATTACTAAAATATCGTTGGAAGCCATTACTGTCTCATCTACTTGAATAAAATGTGAAATGATACCTAACTTGTGTAACCAATCAATAGATGAAAGCGAATATTGATGTATATCCTTTAGATAAAACACAATAATCACTAAGTTAGAAATTAGAAAATAGTATATTCACTATTAAGTTAAAATTATTAATGAACACATAAATCCTCCATATCCAAAACTTAGTTTCTTTCCCTTTCTTCAATGATCCTTATTTTTTTTAATCGCCCATTTGCCTTATCGAGTGCAGTTAATAAAGAGTCTATCCATAATACTGCTTGACAATATGTTAAGGTGCTGGTGGTAGAGGTACTAACACTGGTTGAGTTAGTGTTTTGGGTATCGCTATACATTGACCGTAACTCGTAAGTGTACTTGAGCAACCCGTCAGTAATATGCTGAGGAACAAGCAAATCACAGGTTGGCTCTTTTTTAAAGATCGTTTTATATTCAATGACTTTCTCCTGTGATTTTGCATCTACTTGAACACCATAGAGGTAGGCTGTGGTCGCTATTTGATTAAACCTATTGAATTGGAATACCTGATCGCTTAACAGTTTTGAGTAACTCTTATTTTCTTTTGTTAATTGCTTATTCTCTGCTATTAACGTATCTCTTTGAGTGATGATGTTTTGTATACTTTTGCCAATATAGCCACCCACAATGATGCCTACCATCGCGATGATGACATAGAGTTTCCCGTATTTCATGATTAGTACCGATGATATGAGAGTGCAATCTGACAGCGTTTTTCTAAACTCACTTGGTCTTTAGTACATGAGTTATCAATCAAGAGATAAATGCCACCAGCAACCGTAATGAGTAATACGAGGATAAAGCTAATAACGATAATTAAAGGTTTCCATGACATAGTGCTGACTCCGCCTCTCGACGACTGACAAGCCCTCGCCAAACCTTTCCTCCTGCATAAACCCAACGTTTTATTTCTTCACAGGCACCCGCTCTATCACCTGTATTTAGTTTCTTGAGTAATGTTGAGTGAGCAAATGCTGTCGTTCCTACATTAAAAGCAAAGGAATATAAAGCGGCTTTGGTGTAGTCATCGAGTGGTACTTTGATTAATGCATCGACTTGCTGTTGTGTCTTAATAAAATCGTTTTGTAATAACGCATCACATTCTTGTTGTGTGTATCTCTTACCTTGAATAATATCTTTCCCTGTATGCCCATAGCAAACCGTCAAAACACCTGCCACATCACGATAAGGTTCATAACGCACACCCTCAAAATGGGCAATGACAACTAACGCGATGGCTGTTGCTCCCGCTGTTGTTAGCGCAGCTATTTTCTGCTTGAGAGACATTAAATATCCTTTGCCGCTTTTACCATTAATTCAGCAAGTCTTTTTAACGTTTCGGTCGGGTTTTGTGGGTCAACATGACGAACAAGCTCTTCAAATAATTGAGTGCGTTTTCGTTGCTCTCGACGAGTCATAAAATAAGTGGCTAAACCCAGAACCATGCTGAACGCCATCCCAATAACAAATCCCCATTCATATAAAGAGAGACTGGCAAAAAAGGCCGTTAGGCCTGCGGTTCCGTAAGTAACATTGGTTAATTTATCCATACGCATAGTCACCCCCAGAGGAGTGTCCGTTGATGATTAGTGTGAGAGAGTTAAAAGTGAAACGATAAAAAATTAGGCGGGTATTAATACTTTAAGGGCCTTTAATAAACCTTCAGGTAACTGCTCTTCCAGTGACGCATTAGAAACAATCACAAGGCCGTACATGGATATCCATGTATTCGTTTGTTGTAAGTGCCCTTGAATAAATTGTTTTGCTTTCTCTAACAAATAAATACAACTCTCTTGCGTATTTTTTCGCCAATAGGATTCAATCGCCACCAGCAATGGGTCGCCTGCATCATTAATCTTTTGTGTGCCGATTCGATATTGTTTTTTACCTGTGGGAGATGTCGTACAAATTAATTGTGTCAGTTGTTGAGTTTCGCCATCAGCCGTATGGATATTTGCCGTTAAAATGATGGAGGTATTCTTTTCACTGTCTGTTTCTGATGCATAGTGAAGACTAAACTGTAATTCGTTTATCTCTTTTGACATAACATTTACCGATTTATTTAGTTAATAAGGTGCCGACTCAC
Source organism: Proteus sp. TJ1640 (assembly GCF_003144445.1). NCBI lineage: Bacteria > Pseudomonadati > Pseudomonadota > Gammaproteobacteria > Enterobacterales > Morganellaceae > Proteus > Proteus sp. TJ1640. The sequence goes on along the minus strand of NZ_PENY01000016.1, from coordinate 55,165 downwards.
AGCTCTTGTGTGAACGGTATAAGTGGGTGTTGATTCTGTGGTCGGCGTAGACGGAAAGGCTACAAGGTAACCTTATTTAATTTAGGGTTGAATATATTAATGAGAATAATTATCATTACACATGTATCAAATTGACAGGTTTGATACGAATTAGTACGACATGACTTACATTGCTTCTTGCGTTTATTTTATATGCCGATATGACTCCTAGCGTATCGGCATTTTTTTATTTTGTGTTGGGTAGCTCTTTCATTCTTATAATTTAGATATTCCACTCAGTGCTAGGTGCGGGCGCTGCTCGTGTACTAGTTAATCTCTGGGGTATTGCCATTAATTCGGGCTGATACTGAATTGCTATAAGAGATAACTTCTAATTGAGGAGGACTCACCTAATCACCTATTATAAAACGTTCTTAAAAATTCGAATAGTCTCGTGCGGAAATGTTCTTTTATATTTCCAATATGTGCCATCAATTGTTCATGTGATTTCTCAGTTTGCTGGATTTTGGTTAGATCATGTGTATTGACGCTCTGAATACGAAAAACCGTAGATCCTTGACTTTGAACATAAGAATCTCTTAGTTTATCATAACGAACTTTATCTGAATTAAGATGCATTGGGCCATCAAATTCAACGATTACTTTTGCTACAGAGTATTCAATCAATTCTTTAATAATCACCAACTCCAAGGATAAGTCTAATGTATACGATCCGCTTGCATTCAAGCCTAGAGATATCTTTGGTACTTTTAATTCTGGGTTAATTCGAAAGCAATGAGAGATGTTTGTAAAAGATTCCAAATCGTTTGAAAATATACCGTGAGCAGTCCAGGTCTCCAATGTGAAAACTGGATAGACATCATTAGATATTGTTAACGAGTTAATTTTGAACGATGGATATTCAGTCAGTGTAGAAATTAATTCTACTGTTCCTTTTAATGCAGGAATGCTAACCCTGGGGTTTTTTGAAAGGCACTGCATTAGCAAACTTGTTGTATATCCTAATTTTTTTGATAATTCATTATAAGGTAACGGAGTGAGCGAAAAGCTACCAACTCCCAAAGAATTGGCAGTCTGCTCAACTGTTTCACGGGAAACTGGAGATGCTAATGCATCGATGGTTAAATTAGACATTCTCATATCCTAGTAGTAATGCTGTCCTTTGATACTAGCAGAAAGAGAAAGTTTATTGCAGACTTGGATTATAACGAAACATTATAAAAGCTATGAAATGAATGAAAATGCCATTCATTTATCAGCCTCCGTCAGCAGAAAAATGTCGGCATCTCACTCATAGTTGCCGTTAAAATATCTCACATTCAGCATGAGCGGCGACAGTCGCATCCCTGATTGAAGACCTGAGTATTCAGGCCCATCTGCATTATTAAAATCAAACCCAAAGAAATTATTTTTAACTTACAACTCGTTCAAACGGTCCTTGATTCTCATTGCACATGCAATGGGATCTGCCACAATATCCTTACCAAAGATCCTTATGCTAAAAATACCAATTTCTGCTAAAGACTTATCAATATTATTGTCTTTATCAATAGATTCCTTGGACGAATGATGTTCTTTAGAATCACAAAAAACTGCCAATTTTTTTTCAGGAAAATAGAAATCTGCATCTGTTATGGCATTCAAACGTTTACGTGAGCGAGAGTTTTGCCACAATTTATGCAAGCTAGGAATCGTGAGTCCATCTTTAGTAATTATCGTCTGAATTTCAGGTGTTAAGCCTAAGGTATCCATTGACTGAAGTAAAAAAAGTTCGATAGGTGAATCACAACCCCATATTTTCCTTGGTTTTATTTTGTTAAATTTCTTAAAGTATCTGTCTTTTCTATATTTTTTGTAATCAGCTTTTATTTGCGCATTTTTGTCAATAGATTTGATGAATGGAGGTATAACATTATGGTAATTATATTTATCTGACAGTAGATACATGCTATTTACGAAACCAATCATATCTGATTCAATTCCAGAGTAGTCGACATGATCATAAAAATATAATCCAAACGCTCCCTTGAATGGGTTAAATCCATAGTAAAATTTCGGCACTTTAGCATCTATCTCAAGATCCAATTTCTCAATCAAATCCGACTTAAGTGAAGTCAACTCACCTCTTTTGCTTGCAGGAAAAAGTGATATATTGTAAGGTTTACAATGTATTATCCCATCGATTTCTTTAAAGCTATAAGCATTAATTACTAAAAATACCATTTGGAAGGAATCATCTCTTTTTTTATAAAGCTCTAGGGACTCCTTTGATGGATTGATAGTAATTATCTTACCATATGTATCTAAATGATCTTTCTCAATCGGCTGTAAACCAAATAAATCTGCTATATCATAACTCAAAAAATCACCAGCCATACCCTCCAAGTCAATCTTTACAGGAAGGTTGGGCAAATCTTTATAGAACGGAATATTGTAAAGTACCTCAGGCCTATTAGATATATTTTCAATTTCGTTTTTATTCATTAAATCCCCCCATCAAAAACCAGTATTAAGTCAAAACAGCGACTAAACCTAAAACTTTGAGATACTATACACCTATACAGTGTAATCTGCTCCCCGTTATTCATACTGAATTCTGCTAGTAATGGCCACTCAGATCGCTCAAGCCAGACTGTAATCTCCAATCGTTTTCTATTTACGAACCTTACTCTAAGTTAATCCAGTTTAATGACCTTACAAAAACAATTAAGGCTACACACCATGCGTAGCCTTAATCTTATTCACGTTATCTAACTCAATTAACTTTTATCTTTATTCTCTATCGCTATTGTTTGCCGTTTTTCTTCTTCAGGTAATTCATACTCAATAGCAATGGTCAGAACTCCACTTGATAAATCGGCTTTGTCTATTTTAACATTTTTACCGAGGTCAAATTGCAACGTAAATTGCCCTTGAGATATGCCTCGGTGGATCCATTTATCATTGTCTTCTTCTGATTTTTCTTCTTTTTTCCCTTCAATCAATAAACGGCTTCCTTTCAATGAAACCGATAAGTCATCTTCTTGATATCCAGGCACACTCACTGTCAGTTCATAATGGTTATCATCAATCTGTTTCAGGTTATAAGTCTGAATTGGTGATGCAATGGGCTTACTGCCTGTTAACTGACTAAACAAGCGATCTATCTGATCAAAACGGTTTGAAACTAAGTTGTCAGATAATGTTGGGAATAATGAAAAAGGTTTAATGTTAGGCATATAACTCCTCCTTCAGTATTTCGTGAATTATGGGCGGTATCTTATTTACCCAAAATATAAATATGAACTAATAAACATTTTTCAAGCCCTAAAACCTAAATTTTTTATCTTTAATTAATATGGGATTGCAGATAGCAAAAACCCCGCCGAAGCGAGGTTTTATATATTCAGNAATGAAACTTGTTGGCCTTCAGCTAATGTTTTGAAGCTATCACTTTGGATTGCAGAGAAATGTACGAATACATCTTTGCTGCCATCAGCTGGAGTAATAAAACCAAAACCTTTACCTTCATCGAACCATTTTACTGTACCAGTCATTGTATTAGACATAGAATTTCCTTTAATTTATTTAATTTGCCATAAGGCATATGCGGTTTGTTTTGTATTTTTACTTATGGGAATTAATTAGAAGGAATTCACAATGAAGAGGTATCGAGGATAACGCTAAACGGGAACAACTTTAAACTTACTAACATAAATAGGTCTGTACTTCCAAACCAGTGACGCTATTAAGCCATAGAAAAATGCAGATAGCAAACTTTATTTTTTAGCAGTAAATCAGCTTAAGTAGACCTATAAAAAATACAACCCCGTTATACTCACGAGGTTTTTAATAGATAAGTCATGTAACATTGAAATTATTATTAATACAATATATTGTGTTTTGTAATTACGCAAGACTATAAATGTGGTGTTTTTTAATTATTTTATCCATATCTAATTTTACGTTATCAACCGATAAACACCCTTCAATAAATCCTTCCGCTGTCTGCAATCGCTTAGCCACTTCATTATGAGAAATACCGAGTTTTGAAGCCATTGAGCGTAAAGGATAATTCTTCACATAGTACATAATAACCAACTGAAACAAGTAACTATTATTTACCTTTAAATGTAATACCGCTTTATTGATTTTTAAGCCATCATCATCTGAACATTGCTCTCGGCTTCGTCTTGAACTTGGAATTAATCCTTTAAAGCCTGCTGCGATTGATGAGTAATCGATACTATTTCCCTCATTAGCTGACCACGCTCCCCAACGTGATAAAACTTCCTGCATATCTCTCATACTTAGACTCCCCGTGCCGTATACACGTTAAACCAATGCTCCCATTCCTAATGAACGGTTTAAAAAAGAAAATAACAATTCGATTTGATTGCTGTAAGTGGCTTCCCACAATTTGGGATCACGATGTAACTCATCATGATGTTGCCGACATAATGGAATAGTGAATAAGTCATGGGCTTTCGTTCCCATGCCTCCCATACCATGGCCGATGATATGATGTGGATCATCAGCTTGTTGTCCGCAAACACAACATGGCTGTGTTTTTACCCATTGAAGCCATTGGGTATTCTCCCAACGGCGCATTTTAGGTTTAAGAAGAAATGAGGCTGGAGGTTCAGGATCGACAGTCACATTAATAACGGGTTTTATAGCATCTAAACGCGCATTCATTGCTGATAGCGCTGTCACTTCATTTGGAACAATATCAGCTTCAGGAAAACCGCCATGCACCCTGCGCTCTTTAGGTTTATCAGACCAATTTAGAATACGGCGCAATATGGCATCAGGTATTTTATCAACCAGTTTATGCATCACGGCAAAAGCAAAAAAATCAGGTATCGTCAGCGAATGGCTATCATCTAATCTCAAACGACTGCGAATAGTGTCTATCATCCAAGCAATACGATTTTTATACGCTAATTCAGCAACCCACCCCGCCAATGAATTGCGAATATGATTATCATGATACCAACAAGTCCGTATCACACCGTCTTTATGCCATGTGGTTGTTAATTCATGATGATGATAACTATCATGCTCATCGTTGATCTGGCAGCAATGGATATTTCTGCCTATCCACATATTCATCGATGCCAGCCCGCCCATAGCTTGGATCACTTTTTCATTATTCAAAAAGCCAATAATGTCCTTGTTATTCAATAATGGTTGTTCGTTTCCTGTTAATGCCCCAGAAGGCCATTTATCTAAACTCTTTGGTACATCACTAATAATCACACGAGAATGTTGTTTTAGTTGCTCAAGCAACTCCGCTTCAGGCTTCAATAAAACAACACCAAGATCGAGCTGAATATAGGGTGTTAATAATAATTTCATGCACTCACCTGTTTATTCAGCATCACCATACGGATCAATTCATCCGTTTTACTTTCAAAGAAATGGGGTTGGGTTTCACGAGGATTATTAGGGCTGGTCATGTTCTTCCCAAACTGGCAGCCCCGCGCAATCACTGACCAGAACTCTTTCACTTTGTTTGCGGTTTTCGTACTTGGACGAGATAAACGTTCAACAATGCCGAGATCGGCCAACCGCTTATAAGCTTGTTGGGCTGAAATAGGTAATTGATGTTTTCTAATCAGTGTTGATAAAGCTACTGTTGGACGACTTGAACCATCCATTGATCCGCTTGGCGCATCAATCGCATACACAGGGGCTAATTCGGGTAAGCCTGCCATGGCTTGTAATTTTTGATACGCCCCTAATTTTGAAGAGTTTGAGAAATTCAGGCTCTTTGCCATCGATTCAAGCAATATAACCCCAGCTTGAACTTTATCGGCTAACTTTTCGCCGTGTTGCTGTGTTATCAATGCATCAAAAGTACGGATCACTTTTAAATGAAATGAAGGACTTATCCACATTGCATAGGCATATACTAATTCTTTGCAAACATACGTTCCTTGGTTAAGCCCACCAACAATGGTCACAATGGGAACCGCTCCTGTGATCTCAGGAGCGGTTGAAATTTCATCAACCAACTCTTTAGTTTGAGTCAAAGCACTCCAATTCGATGGTTGATGCCGTTTTTCGCTACCTGAGACTCGATGAAGATCATTTAAACAATAACGCCCTGCGGTATCTCGACGAATTTGAACACCATCAATAACAATTAGTCCATTCATGTTATTTTTCTCCACTCTCGTTTATAGCAAAACTTCCTGAGCAACTTGTTCTGCGACTTGTTGCCAAATACCTCGCCACGCAGCTAAACCTGCAACCTCATTCATTCGGCCTAGACCATTTTTCTTTGCCTGAATAGCGGCTAATTCTTGGATTTTATTTTTAGGTTTCCAACCCGTACCCCAGATGAGCCGAAATGTTTCATCACGCTCTACAGAGTCGATGGTGATTTTTTTCTTACCCGCCAAACGTAAGGTTAAATCATCCCATTGAGCCCTGAGTGTACGAGGACACTGAACATTCTTTTTCCAAAAATCATCTTGCGTAATTCGTTTATAGAACTGGCAAATTTCTTTGTGAGTATGCCCATCAATCGTTGTCATTAAGCGAATATCATTAGCCCAATCAGTGAAATTTGGCTCTTTAGGCGTTTTTAATCCCATCTCTTGAAACACTTCGCATTTACGACTGAATAGCCATTTAGCGCACTTCAAATCGTCAGCAGAGCCCCATTTTTGAAAGTTGGCGCTATAAATAACCGCCTCTGGATAACGTGCTAAAAAATCCATTTTCAGCTGGTCGCTGAATGCGTCAGAATTCTGCGACGAAGAATAATTTATTGATGGATCATATTTTGAAGTTACTGATGGATCGCCCTCAGGAGCTGGCGGGTCAAAATCCCTATTTTTGCTCGATTTTGAGGGAACAGAATTTGATGCAACAAATTTTGATGGGTCAGATCCTGATGCGTCAGGTTTTGACACGTCAGATTTTGTTGGTTGAAAAAGCCCTTTCTTTGCTGATTGGTATAGTTTCTCTACATTCAGTTGATAGATATTGCTTGCGTTGCGATTGCCTTTTCTACGCTTTTCGCTGGTTAACCATCCTTCTTTTTCCAACTGTTTTATTGCTGTGCGCACCGTGCTTTCACCCGCACCAATTTGGCGAGCAATCGTCACAACAGAAGGCCAACAAATACCTTCATCATTAGAAAAATCAGCTAATCTTGCCATGATAGCGACTGATGTGAGTTTTAAACCTGCATGGGCGCAACCATCCCAAACATAACTAGATAATTTAACACTCATAAGAGGCCTCACTTAACTCGGGTATATCTCTCTTTAAATCGTTGAACTGGCTCGCATTGTTCGTATTCACAACCATCAATCATAAAAATAACGCGCTGTTTTTCTCGATCATAACGAATGACATGAACAAGGAGCCCTCGAGGGTTTCTGTAATAGCGATCAAGACGATTGGGATCTTCATTTCGCATTGCATTTTCCTCCACTCAAGAAATAGAAATCAGCCCATGACTTTTTCAGTGTCCTCTTATCTACCAAATCGATATTTTTTCGGTAGTTGTGTGATCGATTGTCACTCGGTATGCTTTCTACATAGCGAAATGTTCCCTCTTTAGTTAAGGGTAAACAGCGAAATTGCTTTTTAGGTATTAAATACGCTAATCTACTCATGCTTATTTCTCTTCACATCATTGAAATTGGCAACCGAAGCCAGAGGCCGTATACCTTTGGCTTCACCCTCTCTTAGCCGCTTCCTGTTTTTCACCGTATAACACTTTCAGTGAATCCAAGAACCCAATTGCATATGCAAAAACTTTCCCTGCTTTTCGATAAATACGCCCTATTTCTTCATCCGTTAAAACACCATCAACAAGGCTTTCTTGAATTAAAACAGCGAGTGATCCTTGCATAGCAGCCAATGTCATTCGCATATCAAATAGCTCTACTTGATCTATCTTTTCTGCTTCTATTTTTGGTAGTGCACTCATGCCATGACGATCTAGGTGATATTCCACCAGCAACTTAGTGCCCGAAATGTCTTCCATGGCTTCCTGTTCATCAATATCAAAGAAACGACAGCCATTTTTTTCGTATAACTTGTTATTAAACGTCTCGAGTGACATACCTAGAGCCCCTGCCATAGCAGAACGTCCACCCGGCAGTGCTTTGCACATTTCTTTAATAACTTCTTTAATTGAATATTTGCTCATATCTACCTGCTCTATCTTTTATTGGTAGTTAATTGCCTTATGCTGTTTTGGTATTTTTTCTATAAAGTTCAGGGTTATATTTAAGTTTTCCCTTGGTGATTTTTTCTATTTCATACGCCCTTACTTTAGGAATGATATATCCCCAACCACACACCGAAGGATGTTTAATACCGAGGGCTTTTGCTGTTTTACACGTACCACCAAAAAACGTGATTACATCTTTTTTCTTCATTTGTAATCCTTTGGTAAGTGAATAATTCACACGCATACAATGTAGGATGTCTTACATTTAAATGTCAAGATTCTTACATTTAGAATGTGGTAGGCTTTCCTACATGAAAGAAATGAGCGAACGAATTAAACAAAGACGCCTTGAGCTGAAAATGACACAACAGGCTCTAGCTAAAAAAGCTGGAGTTAATCGTGTAACTGTTACTGGTTGGGAAAAAGGTGACTATCAACCCAATGGCGCTAATCTTCAAGCATTAGCGAGTGCTCTTGAAACAAGCCCTATTTGGCTTGTTGATGGAAAAGAAGATCCTATTTCTAATGTTTCGTTTTTAAAATTTAATAGATCTAGTGGTGAATACCCTTTAATTAGCTGGGTAAGCGCTGGGAATTGGTCTGAGGCCGTAGAGCCATATCATAGAAAATCAATCGATACATGGTATGAGACAACTGTGCATTGTTCCGAAGAATCATTTTGGCTAGAAGTAAAAGGAGATTCTATGACCTCTCCTTCTGGACTAAGTATTCCTGAAGGGATGATTATATTAGTAGATCCCGCAGTAGAGGTTGTTAGTGGCAAGCTAGTTGTCGCTAAATTAGAATCTGAAAATGAAGTTACATTTAAGCAGTACATTGTGGATGCAGGCAACCATTACTTAAAACCATTAAACCCTCAATACCGCTTAATACCAATCAATGGAAATTGTAAAATTGTGGGTGTTGTTGTGGATGCCAAAATAGCTCATTTACCATAATTTCCTATCTCATTGCTAAAAGGATCCTCTTCGGAGGATTTTTTATTACCATCACATACCGATGTAAGATTTCCCACAAAAACACTTGACACATCAATGTTGGTTATCCTACATTTTAAGTGTGCGGTGTAGGATGAGTTACATTATGATTAATATCTAATTCAATTATGTGTGTAAAAACACCTTAATAAAAATTTTCATGTGAAGATAAATAGTTTCTGTCTGTTGGGAAACAGCAGAAACCGCTACAACTTGAGGTAAGCAATAATCAAGTTCAATAATTGAAACATAAAAAATAAGTCTTTATTTACCATTAACCAACATCAGGGAAATTTAATCTCGATTAATTCGAGAGGGATCTTTATTACTTAAATTATGTGGAGAGAATAATGTCTTATATTGCAACAGCAACAAATAAGCACTTCTATTACCTCGATGTACGGATCGAGGATATAGATATTCAAGACATTGCGACAGGTTTAGCTAATGAATGTCGCTTTAATGGGCAGATTGATAATTTCTATTCTGTTGCTCAACACTCGGTATATGTCAGCTATTTAGTTACTCCTGAATATGCTTTAGAAGCCTTACTTCATGATGCCAGTGAAGCTTATGTAAAAGATCTGCCATCATCACTTAAAAAGCTATTACCTGAATATAAGGAAATAGAAAAAAGAATTGATGCTGTTATTCGTCAAAAATATAACTTGCCACCCGTTATATCGGCCGCCGTTCATTTAGCCGACTTAATGATGTTAGCAACCGAAAAACGAGATTTAGAAATTGATAAGAGAAGACAGGCAGTAAGTTAGCCATCCCTCTCTCGCTAAAATGTGAGGCTATCAATCTCTCCTTAAGGGATGTTGTTGCTCAATGTCGTGATGCTGTTGTAAGTAAATATCTCGTGCATTATCGACATACCACCGCACAAGCGAAACGTGGTGAACAAGTCACGCCAAATACGTTAACCACAACGTTTAAAAACGCGCGAGATAAATGCGGGTTAACTTGGGAAAAAGGCACTGCACCGACTTTCCATGAACAACGCTCTTTATCCGAGCGACTTTATCGTGAGCAAGGAATTAATACACAAAAATTATTGGGTCATAAAACACAAAATATGACTGCTAAATACCACGATGATAGAGGCACAGAATGGCAAATTATTGCTGTTTAATTGAACAGTTTTGGGGAAGAGTTTTGGGGATATTTTGGGGAAGAATTTTATAGTACAAAAAATAAACGGGAACTAATAAGCTCCCGTTAACTATTTATCAAATCAACAATTACATATGTTTGATAATCGCGTCACCAAACTCGCTACATTTCAGCAGTTTAGCGCCTTCTAACTGACGTTCGAAATCATAAGTTACGGTCTTAGCGGCAATCGCCCCTTCCATACCTTTAATGATTAAGTCAGCCGCTTCAGTCCAACCCATGTGGCGTAGCAGTAACACCTAAATTATCACTTACTTTATTAATTTGTAGGGTATATTTCATTCATTACTTTCTTATTTTTAGTTTTGTAGGGTTAATTAAACAATTTATATTAATCATGCTTGTAACTTAACTTTGCTACCTTAAGTACAAAGTTAATTTGTAAAGGCTGAGTACAATGAATAAAAAATATATTGAGGTTGCTAAGTTATTACACGCTATTTTTCAACAATATCATGAGCGGATGGATTTACCATTTTTCTGTACTTATCCTCTAAATTGTTGCCAAGGTACTTCAATTATATTAGGACAACTTATCCTAGACTTACACCCAAATGCTAAAGTCACTATTGTTAAAGGTAGTTCTCGTAAAGATGATAATCATCATTACTGGCTTGAAGTTGATAAAAAGATTTTTGATTTAACTGTTGAGCAGTTTGTATCTTGGATGGATAAAAAATATCACTGCCTTTATTCGCCAATATATGGTGAAAAAAAGCACCTTTCCTTATTTAAGTTACGAATATTAGCTTGAACATCTATATCGTAACGGAAAGGTGTTTTTCTTGGTATAACCTTTAATACCCACCCGCATAGCGGGTGGTTGTATATTTAAGAGGCTGACGCGACTTAAACTGGCTAAAGCCGATAATTATAAAGCGCTCGATGAGATTCATCGAGCGTTTATACCTGAAAAGTTGTCAACCTATATCAGGACTAGTCAAAGTTTAATCATTCTTCTCTTTATACATATCATGATTTCTCTTTGGATTATAGCTCTCAGTTACAACTCTTGGCTCTGGTTCTTTTGGTCTAAAAAAAGCTGTATTATCTGTTGGCCTTTCCTCTGGTTGCGTATTGTTTTCTTCGTTTGATGGATTGCTATCTGTACTACGGCTCATATATTGCTCCATATGATTAATATTAATTACTATTTTCCCATTTTCTCAATTGAGAAAGATATTTAACCTTATTATTTATTGTTTTTTCTCTATCTTTTGTACTCCTTTATTTTTTCCTGCTGTATATATAAAATCACTTAATACAGATTGATTTCTATATAAGAAATACTCAATATTATTTAAAGAAAAACTCAGACTGCTATCTTCTACTTGTAATTTTTTTCGAGGAGTAGAACCATCCAAATCCCATACAACATAAATCATTGATGATATAAGTAAAAAAGCAAATGCAGCACCTAAAAATGTGAATGAGTTATTTATCAATAACATTTTTTTTTCATTAATAGCATTGTTTTTATCTATACACTCAGACATTTGTTTGCATAAATTTTTTTTCACTTCTAAGGATAAATCAGGTAGTACTATTTTTTCCTCACTATTTAAATTTTTTAATTCTAGTTTTGCTATATATTGACTCATTCCTTCCCTATATTGAGTAAGACTTGAACATTCTGAGATCTTTAAATAATCATTTTTATTTTTTAAAACTTTGTATGTATAGTAAGCAGATGCAAGTATAGAAAGGAATGTGCATATTAAAGCCACAATACAGATAATTATGGGGATTTCGGTCTCATTATAATCCATTGATTTAAACATATAAAATATTGCAACAGAAAAGGCAGTGAATAATGTTACATTCACTTGAATACGTGAAATAACCCTATCTCTTTCTTCAAGTGATTTAAAATAAAGAGTTTCATACAAAGAATACAAACCATTCATCTCGATATCTCATGATTAATTATAGTTACATTAATATACCTTAAGTTTAATTAATAACCTAATTAATGTAATGAATATTGTTTTTGCACTCTAAACTATACAATTTCCATTTCGTGTATTTGTGTTAACACCAAAACCTTTCCAGTCAATATGTCCACTTCCCCTAAAATAAGACAGCTATAATTAGATTTTCGGCTCTTTAATTTGCAGAAGTCATCATGAAAAAAGTTCGTTTTACTGAAGCTCAAATCGTTAATATTTTAAAACTCGCTGATTCTGGTATGAAAGTGGAAGATATTTGTCGCCAAAATGGGATCAGTAATGCCACTTATTATTGGAAATCAAAGAAAGTATGGTGGTATAGAAGCCAGTGATGTTAAACGATTAAAAGAGCTCGGAGATGAAAATGTTAAACTGAAAAAGAAGTCAGCCTTGAAAATCATACCATGAAGAAGCTTTTCGTAAAAAAGGGTTGGTGATAGCTGAGAAAAAGTCCTGTGCTCAAGCTTTAAATAAGGCAAGGGTTATCAGTCATTAAGGCTTGTCTGCTCACGTCATTGCCTCCATCCACGTTTTATCGGAAGACTCAAGATTGGCGTGAGAAGCTGCGATTTCAAGGCTATTCGTTTAATCATAAACGAGTTTATCTCGTTTACTGTCGACTAGGGCTGAACTTGAAGCAACGGGTTAAAAAAGTACTTCCGAAGCGTGAAAAAAGACCATTAAAAATTGAAAATGTCCCGAATATTCAATGGGCATTAGATTTCATGCATGACAGTTTATATTGTGGTAAGCGTTTCAGAACACTCAACATTATTGATGAAGGAACGCGTGAATGTTTGGCAATTGAGGTTGATACGTCATTGCCCGCCGAGCGCGTCATTAGGGTACTCGAACGGTTAAGAACAGAAAGGGGGTTGCCAAAACAGATACGCGTGGATAATGGGCCTGAGCTAATCTCGATTAATTTATTGAATTACTGTGAAACTCACCACGTTGAGCTTTGCCATATTCAACACGGCAAGCCACAGCAAAATGGCTTTATTGAACGATCTAACGGCTCATTTCGCCGTGAATTTTTAAATGCCTATTTATTTGAATCATTAAGTCAGGTGCGAGAAATGGTGTGGTTTTGGCAGCAAGATTATAATCAGAACCGCACTCATGAAAGTTTAAATCATCTCCCGCCGGAGGCATACAGAAAACAGTTAGAAAACTCTAATTTAACGTGTCTCAATTAATGGGGAGTGGACATTACGTCATTACTCAAAAATTTAAGGCTATTGCGGAGTAACAACTCTATAAGGGGTTAATTCTCCTAGCCCTTATTCCCTCCCAAGACATAACCTTCTGTTTTTATATCACTTTCTTCTGAACCAAGATACATAGACTGTAACGAACAAAAGCGATTTTCTGTATGAACTGACAAATAATACAAGAAATGCGGGATCAAAGCTGTGGTGTTGTCTGATATGGATATCCTCTTTTTGTTTTGTAACCTCTCTCTGATATCATGTATAAATGTTTCTTTGCACGCGAAGAAACAACATATAAAAGTCTACGGGCAACATAATTTTGATGCTCTGAGCTACAATTTATAATATCATTCCAATTAGGTATTTTTCCATTTAGTAACCCAGTGCAAATGACCACTTCATACTCATCACCTTTTGTCGAATGACAAGTCGTGATTTTAACACCGTTTCTAAAATTGAAAAATAAATGTAATTCATTTGCTTTATAAGCCATTTTATACTTCAACATTCTTTTCAATGTGGCATTAATCAAAAGATCCATTTCTTGATAATAGTAACTATCATTACTTATACTCAAATTAATAGAATGGCAAAAGTTCGTTATAACCTCTCTCAACCAAACATCAATTTCACAATCATAATCCACTGATAATGATATTTTGTTTATCATCTTCAATATTTTTTTAGGAGACAAAGATTCAGTATAGGGTGCAGTAACATTTAATTCTTGAAGGAAATCTCGCAATAGCTTCTGTCTTGTATTAAAATTAGATGGAACCCTCTTAATTAAAAAGAGTTTAACTAAAGCAAGCCAGAGATTTTCATTGTTTTTAGGTATAGGAGAGATCATGACTCCATCAATTTCTATATCAGGATTAAGAGTAACAATATCATTTGAAAGTTTTATCACATCAAACCAACCAGGACACAGAATAGCAATTTCATTTGGAAGTACTCCCTGAGCTAAATGAGTTCTAATAATACCTGATACATAAATAGGCAGTTGAGTAACATCTACCTCGCTTTCTTTAAAAATTACTGAGTTGAAATCCTTATTATCTGAAAGTGAATTAATCTCATAATCTTCGTCTTTGTATTTACTATAAAAATCAATAATAGATTGGCTACTACGGAAACACCCCGTTAATTTCATCTCGGTTAGATTATCAAGTTTGAAACAATCAATTAATTCATCTCTATTCTTTACGACAGCCCCCAAACCAGTGTATATAGCTTGCTCTTTATCTCCAATAAAAGTAATCATTGTATTTTTCTTTAATACAATTTGTCTGAGTATTTCATATTGTATAAGAGATGTATCTTGATACTCATCGATTAAAATACACCTTAAAAGTAAAGACAATCTTTCACAAAGTGTATTATATTTTGTCAACACTCGACAAGTCAGATTTAATATCAAATCAAAATCGATTAACTTTTGCTCATACAAGTGATTATGATATTCTTTTACAACCAAATATTCTTTGGTCCCACGGGAATAAAGCTGACCAAGGTTAAAATCTAAATTAGTAAAAACTTTATCATTTGCAGATAGGCCATGTTTTTCTTTTAATTCATTTATGAGAAATTCCTTTTCATGCTCATCAATTACACTAAATCCTCGGCAAAGCCTTGGTATCTTATCTACATTAGGTTTTATAATCCAATTCAAACAAAAACTGTGTATTGTTCCAATCCATAACGATTCACTACTTATACCGAATGACATAATCCGTTCAAGAATCGTATCAGCTGCTATATTTGTATATGTAAGAGCAATTATCTTTTTTTTACCTATACAAAATAGTTCTTTATTTTCTAAAATAAAACAAAGTTTAGAAACCAATGTTTTTGTTTTACCCGACCCTGGACATGCCGTTAATAATAAATTCCCGTTGAATTTAACGGCATCCATTTGCTCAGAAGTTAAATTTCTATATGGCATAAACTATAACTCCAACAATCTTACAAAACTGTCATTGAAGTGTTTCTTATATTCTATCATTTTACTAGAAAAATCCTTTTCGGCATTTATACAATCAAATTCTTTAACCCCCATTAAAGACATATTGTAGTCAAGCATTTTTTGATATATAGGCTCGACATTTCTATCCTGAAGAACAAATTGAATGGCCTGTAAAATATAATCAGGAACACGATTATCAACACTAAGATGCTCTACCATTTCAGTAGCCAACCATCCCTTCCCTATTTTCTTTGCAAACTTTAATACTCTTTTATATCGAACTCTGAGATCAGATGAATTTACATCTGATTCAGCCTTTTTAAAATACGCTTCTTTTTTATACTCTGTTTTCATAACTTCTATAAACAAGTTATTGTTTTCATCGTAGCGAACAAGCTCAGTTTCGAAAGTATTTTCTGCGTAATGAACAGTAATAAACTCATTACCTTTAATATATTTATCTAACTCTTCTTTTCTTCGTAATCCATCATCTTCGGCATCTACCAGAGATTCGACAAAATCCGCATCAAAAATATTATCAGCTACTTTTACATAGGCCGAATCAAGATCCGTGAGAATAGCACATTTTCTTTTCAACCGTGTTTCATGGAAAAGATTAGAAATATGTTTAAAAACAGTGCCATCTACTTTGATAATACTTATGCCCAACTCATCTAAACTAATTCCTAAAGTTTCTTTTACCATTGCTGGTATTAAAATAAGTTCTGCATCGCCTTCTACTAGAATGACACTTTTAGCAAACAAAAGGTCACTACGAATTGCATCAAGATATCGTTCTACGGAAGAAATTTCTTTCGGCGTCAAACCAAACGATGGATGATATACATCAGTGAATCCTTTTTGGCGTGATAGTATATTCATTGATGATATTTTTGATACAGAACTAATTTGTGTTGAATGTGTAGAAACAAACACTTGCGTATTTTTAAAATTGAAGTTATCGAAAAGGGTTTTTTGGATATGATTATGAATATGTGCTTCAGGCTCTTCAATTAACAAAAAGTGAGTAATATGCTCTTCACTATCCCTTATTTCTTCGTATTCATATAACTTTAAAGCAAGATAAATTAAGTTTGCTCCACCAAGACTCAGATCATCAATCTTTCCTGAGCCATTGTAATCCAGAGAATCTTCAACTACTAAACCAAGTGATTGAATTAATTCTGTGAAATCCTCTGGAAGTTGTGAGGATACTAATATTTTAGGGGAATAAGTCGAACCTACTGTATTAAGTAATGAAGCAGATATTTTATTACTCAATCTCTCAATTTCAGGTATGGCAGAGATTTTACCATTGATCTCTTTAACATTTTCTACAATATCTTTTCTATCATCAATTTGTTTACTTTTTAAAGTAAGTAATTTATACAATGGATTCGTTTTATAATATTTAAGATCTGCAACTACATTCCTAAGTGCTTTTACATAAGTGCAAGCGACTTCGCTGCCTAAGGCAAAATAAGGAGGCTTCTTAACCCCTAATACAGTAGCATCATCATCATTAGGATTTGAAAAGGAGTAACTATCAAAATCCCCAACTACTTGTTTATAAATTTCGTCATTATTCAAATCAACCTTTGTTCTAACAAAAGCCACTGCTTCATATGTTTCTTTAGAAATAATATGATTAGATACAAATTCAGTAAAAGAATCGGATCTTGCTTCCACATTTTCATCTTCTAATGTTAACTCATACAATTTTTGACGAATATGGAATTTTGGTCGATATATAAAAGTGTAAATACCTTCCTTTATAGACTTATCATTACCATCATTTACTGTATAGTTGGCAAGGACCTGTTCTTCCTCCGACTCACTTAAATCATCAAAATATAGCGTAATTATGATCCAATGACCAAAAGGTTCGGATAATCCACAGTAGAAGTCCTCATTAGATAGAATCCTAGAATTCATTGGGAGAGAATCATCTAGAATCAATCTCATAGCATTAAATAAATTTGTTTTTCCCGAAGCATTTTCACCGATAATTGTATTCACTGAGTCTTTAACAAAGTAGAAATTTGAGCTTCGAAAGTTTTTATAGTTTCTAATAGCTAATTTATTGATATACATAGTAATCTATTGAGCCCTTAGCATAGTTTTACTACACATTAGATTACTCCATAGCCACCAAAAGCACAAAGCCATCAAATTCAAAAGTCTAGTTAAGTCAAATAAAAGCAAAGTAGTTTACAAGAGATACTAAAATAAAAGATAAAATACCTAATTGAAATTAGATTATAAAAACCAACGCAATGATTAAACCACTTTTAAATCAATAAATTATAATTAACAATAATTAATATTGACGATGTAACATAACTATCGGATATTAAGTGAACAAAAAATTTCAGACACATTCTACCAATGATCTTGATACTTACTGACAGTAATGATGTTCATGCAGATATAGTTTTGATGAAATTCGGTGATAACTATTTCCGTTTGAATTTGCCCTTAAAGATACCAAAATTAGCTTTGCTGGCTCTGAATGGACTATCTCCCAGAACGGAAAAACGATCAAAAATTCATCCGTAAAATGTGTTTGACCAAGGCGAGTATCTGTTCAAGTCAATTCTGAACAACAGCAAGATCAAAGTAATGGTTTCAGATTATGGCGATCTGAATGGAATAAAAGCCTTTTTGCTCTATATAATGCATTATCTGAATAACCATCGGCGAAAACGTGGATGGGATAATTCAACTACACCCAATTCATCAAATAGCCATTCTATATCAGCATGTTCAGGACATTTAACAAAACGTCGTTCAATTTCTGCCCAAATACCTGTTTCAGGTATTAAGAACATTGAACTTAAATCAACAGGAATAATAAAGATATCGTTAATTAGTTGCTTAAAATTTTCCCAGTGGCTAAAAAGTTTTAATGGCTGTAAAACAGTCGCCAATTCTCGACGATGTCTTTTCGAGATCTCGATGCTTAATTCATCCTCCCACAACAAATCTTGGATTTGGTTACGAACTCTTTCATTTAGAATTTGTTGTGCTAACAATTTTTCTGCAAACCTAGGTAATTCTGCGTCATCAAGTAAGTCAAAAGCTGAATATAATCGTTCACGCTTACTTCCACTATCCTCTGATATCGGCAATCCCAATTGACGGAAAAATTCAGGAAGCTCCTGGTGAGTGCAATGACCATTTAAATTTCCAACTTCTGGACGAAGCAATTCTTTTAAAGACAAAATATCCATTGTTCCTTGTGTCCTTATTTCTGATTTATCCCCCTATTATTAATTACATATTTTGACTAAAAATGTCATCATAGTAGCTATGTTCAGTTGGATAAGTTAGTTTTTGCCCTTTTCTTCAACTTTGCATATAGCTTGTTTGGTGTAAAAAATAGATATAGATTGTAAGTATCGCAATGCATTAAGTGAATAACCACTAATTCAGTAAATACTAAATAAACTTCAATAAATGCTTGTACAATTACTAAAGTAGATATAATACCAAACATACAAGCACTTTAGATTTAAAATTTCAATGAAACAAACAGATAACCAAACCAACCACTAACCTAAGAAAGCATAGAATATTTGAATAATGAAGAAAATCATCTTTTTAATTTTATTAACTATTTCTCCATCCGTATTCTCCTCAGCATATACCGCCGGAGAAATAAAAAGATTCGCCATTGCTTCCAATAAAGCTTACACAAAAGGAGAGTTATCCAGCAAAGAGCTTATGGAAGCATCTATATTCCAAGGATATGTTGCTGGTATATATGATTCTGGAGAAGGAATTTATTACTGCCCTCCTATTGATGCTACCCTAATAACGCTAAATAAAGGAGTTATCAGATACATTTTGAATAACAAAGTACCTGATTCTTCGTCAGGCATGTCTTTAGTTGTTAAATCATTAATGTCTGCATTTCCTTGTGGAAAATAAATAATAATGATAATAGCCCAAGGATGGGTTAGATGATTAATAAACCCTCTCTAAATAACGAATATACGACAGAAGCTCGTGATTGCTCTCCACTCTTTTGTTTTCTTAATTCTGATAAAGATACTTTTGGATTAGCTTTCATTAAATAAATTAGATTATTAGCATGCTTTTTTGATTCACTCACATTTCTCTTTGAATATTTATTCTTGGGAATATGTTTTATATATCCTAATTCACATAGTGCTATAAAAACACTTCGAGGACAGCTTTTAATCCTCTTGTCACTTTGTTTACCATGCTCTTTCTCCCATAGTTCATAAATATCATCATCTTTACTATACAATTTAGTTACTTGTACTGATATTTTCCCATAATCAATCGCCATACTTACCCCTCTCTCAAAAACTAATTTTCATTAAGGTATTATGATGTTAGATCAGATTAAAATAAATAATTTAAAACAAACTACAAAACCCTATTTATATTCCCCACATCAACCACCAAGCAGGTTGCGGGAAATCTCGATATTTCTTCTCCTGCAACATTTGTTGCCCATTTAATGCTTTCTTTATATCGAATTTGGAGCACATTTCCTTCTCTTCGAATAAAAGTTTCCATCAAAGCACCTTCAAAACCATCTTCACAAATTCCGGCCATACCTCCACCAAAAACAAAGGCTAAATCCTTTATATTCGGTAACGGATAATCCATACTTTCTTTTTGTGAAACAATAAAATAATCAACTATTTTCAATATTCCCCAATTTGAATTATAAACGGTCTTTTTTGTTTTGCTGTTTTTTACAACCAATCCATATTTTTCATTAAAAATATTGTTTGGCTGATCACCAAACTCATAAATATCAACAACGCCCTGTGAATCATAGCAAGGTTGTGATATATAAACCGCTTTCATCTCGTTATTTATAATTCTTGAGGTGATCCGAATAAATGCATGTTTAGGTGATATTGCTAATAATTTTGTATTGGGATGAGGAGGTATTTTAAACTCTTGGCTATATCCTTCATTATTTGATGTTATCCCACCAGCCATCCTTATGGTTCTTTTATCAAGACAGCACATCACTTGGTTATGGCTATCGATCTGAACTTGCCTATTTTCACCGCGGATGATTATTCCATATTTACTTTTCATTAATAAACACCATAGTAGAGTTTTATAATATCTTCATATTCACCATCAACTCCATTGGTATACATATTTTTTAATTCAAGTTTAATCACTCCATTATTTATCTCTAATTTAATATCACCTGCCAATCCCATCAAAAATGCCGAACCAAACCAAGCAAAAACCTTGCCATATTTATTTAAATCTTGATAATCGAAAATATACTCTTTTTGAGTATGTAGTGGGATGGGTGTGATATCATGATACCCGACTATTCTTCCTACTCTGTCTGAGGTATTTAATAAATCCATATCATATAATGTAGACCTAACCAGTACGCCATATTTACTCTTCATTGCTGATATCACCAATAATAACAACGTTATTTCCAAACTCATCTTTGACATATAAATTTTGTTCTGTGAGGGATGTACCACCATTACCGCCATAAAATTCTAATTTATTATTTTTCACGTCAATAATAAAACCTGACTCGTCGGGATAATAATTATCGGAAGTAATGGCTTCTGATAAGACTAATTTTCTGATCATGGCTTTATCAATTAATGCATCTCGAATAAAAAACTGTCCATTTTTTGCTGACATAAACAGTTCCATTCGATTATTTTTAGGATTATAAAAGGCAAAGTTATTGGCATTAAATCCAATATAGGAGGTGATCTTTTTATTTTTAATTTCAGCGCTCACCACAAGGCCACCAGCATTATATTTAATATTATCTTGGATAATGGTAATGTTCATTGAATGCCTCGCATATCCGCCTGATTGCGTAAATTGCGCATTCATCTTTTGATTAACAATACCTGACTGCTGATTAAACTTGGCTTGAACCTGTTGTTGATAAGTTGATTGTGCTTGTGTTATTGAGGAAATGGCTTCTTTTTGGGTAATAATATCCGCTTCCGTATTTTCTATTTGAGTTCGGATATCTTTAATATCTGTTTCAATCTGTTCACTGTATTTTTCAAACTTTCGAGATAAGCGGTATTCATTGTAACGCAGTCTTTTAACGGTGGTTTCATTCCAATCGACAGTTTCACTCAGTGTTTTCCATGCTTGGGTTTCTTGTAATTCTTTATCTAAGTTATCTAATATCTCTCTGGTGTAGCTTTCTGGTTGCCCTATTCCTTCCACAAATTCTGAACGCCCTACAGCGTTTATACTGCGAACATAAATATAATAGGTATGCCCTGCCTTTAGGTTGCGCCCTTGAATAACCCACATCGTACTGACACCTAAATATTCGGCACGACTTTCCACTTCGCAAATATCTGTGATCTGCTTTTCTGAAAACCAAAACTCATACTGTGCTCGTAAGCTATTTTGACCACCAGAACGCGGAATAATACCCAAGCTAAAATAACCTGACTCCACTTCAATATAACTCGGTGGTAGGGGTGGATTAATCGCAAATGAGGTTGTGGTCACCTCGCCTTTTTGTTTCCGATCATTTTGAGGTACAACGGATAAAACGTAATTTCCTTGAGGCAAACCACCAAAACGATACATCGTATCCGTGGTTGAAGCGGTACCGACAATGCGATAACCGGTGGTGAGTTTTAATAAAAAATCGACTCCTCGACTGGAATAAGGCGTGTTCCAACTCGCCTCCACTTGCCACGCACTCGCATCCGATTCGATATCCACAGAAAGGTTTTCAACCGGTGGAATAAATCCACCCAGTGGCGTATCGGGCTTTGGCTCAAATTTAGCGCCTTTATCAACAATCGCCTCTTTTTCGGGTGTGTGTTGCACTGCGATAACCGTAAAACTACCATCACCATTATCTGCCAAACTGATAGCACGAAATAATCGACGACGTAAAGACGGGAGCGTCAACGTCCAAATTCCGCCCTCGCGTAACCCTAACGGTAAGGTATCCAGCTTTATTTGGTTAGATGCGGGATAGCTCAACACTTCATAAGATTGTGGATCACCTTGTGCATTGATGAGCGTAACGCTTGATTTACCGCTTTTGGGTGTGTCGATATTACGATCTAAGGTTAATGTTTGAGAGGTATAATCAATGTGTGTTATGCGTCCACCGATTTGATTATCGGCATAATAATTATCAGCAATTTCAATAATATCACCCGGAATATGACGCAAGCCTTCACTGCCGACAGTAAACTCAACTGTCTGTGTCTCTAATTTTTCCGTGGTTAATAACCACAGACCGTGACGATGAGCCTGCCCTCTGCTAGTGCAACCAAAGGCATCGACGCGCATCACATTACGCCCAAAACGGGCAATACTGGCATCATCTTCAACCAGCTCAACACTGGTTTTCCAGCCATTATCGGGATCAATAAAACGAACCTCGACAGCAGTATGACGCGATTTTAATGCACTAAAACTATACTGAAAGTTACCCTCAATCACATTGGCGTTGGTATAGGGCCACACCACATCAGACGGTCTATCTTGAATAAAGGTTAATGTTCGCCCATTCCAGACAGGCATAATGCGCATCATGGCACACATATCACCCATGACATCATAGGCTTTGCGCATATCCGTAATGTAAGCATTACACGTCATACGGGGTTCTTTTCCACCGAACCCATCATCAACCTGTTCATCACAATAACGACCGATTGCATACAGGGCGAATTTATCGACTTCACTAATATTAAGACGTTTCCCCATGCCATAACGCGGATGGGTTAATAAATCCCATAATATCCATGCGGGGTTGTTAGTAAATGCGGGCTTAAAGGTGCCATCCCAAATTCCCGAGTAAATCCGTTTATCTGGATCATAATTACTCGGTACCTGAATAATACGACCTTTAATTAAATAATTACGGCGTGGAAATTTATTGCCAAACTGTTCACTATCAAACATTAATCCTGCAACAGCAGACCCCGGATAGGTTTGTGAAATATCGACTAATTCAGAATAACTTGACCAAATGGTATTATTTTGAATTTTGTCAGACGTGCTGTCTTGAGTGATACGGATCATGCGCACACTGAATGGCACGGGGGGTAAATTATCCAACACAACGGCCATTAAGTAAGGTGAGTTAGAGCGTTTGCCATTAATCGTGACGTTTTTCTCTGTTATCCATGCCCCATTGCGCTGAATTTGGATTTGTAATTGAACAGAAGTCGGTACGCGATCACCATTATCTTTGGTTTCAACCAGAGCTTGTGTACCAAAGGTTAGACGTAAACGGTCAATATTGGGTGAGGTAATAGTACGAGTGACGGGGGAATTATATTTAACTTCGATACCCACCGGCACTTCATTCGCAGACGCAGTAAAGCCACTCATTGCTGGTTGTTCTAATGTCCCTGCCCGCCATTGTGCATACATTCCATTAATGGTGCTATTGCCAGAGCCGTCTATCACAGGTGTATCATCCAAATAAATACACCCTAAATCATCCATCGAGCCTTGAATATGAATAGGACCTTCAATCGGTCCCTCACTGATTAAATCAATTAATGAGGCTTTTTGGCGTGATGTTAAATCGTTTGGTGCCTCATACGGTGTTTTTTGACCGCCACCACCTTTACCCATGATACGAACTCCTCTTATCCACCGTGTTTGCCTGCATCAATATCTTCACCGTCACTGTCATCCATAATTTCAACAGATTGTGAAATGACACGTGAGCCACACATAATTTCGCCATACGCAATGGGCACCGGCATCCCTTGAGCAACCGCGTTATCAAGATTACTAAAATAGGTATTGCCTTTTTCTTCATCACTACGAGATAAATTAGGTGGCTTAGGCGCGGGGATCAGCATTTGAGCGACACCACCAATCATCATGGCCGCACCACCCGCCATCAAAGATGTGGCAACGGTTGCGGAGATCCACGCAGGCCCCCACCATCCCAGTGAAAATAAGGCGGCACCCGCAACAAACTGAAAAACGCCGACGTTTTTAGCCCCTGATAATTTCGGCACAATATGGACGACCGCATTATCAGGTAAGGCTTCATTGAATTTTTGGTGAACTTCTTGCGGGGAAATATCAGTACCCGCAATGCGGACTTGATACCAACCATCACGAATCGCTAAACGTAAGGCTGGAATTTGAATAAAAAGCGCGTGAAGCCCTTCAGAAGCAGTATTCACATTTAAATCAAAGCGACGTCCAAATCGTTGCAAATTCCCGTAAAGTCGGAAGGTTGCCAATCTCGGTAACGCCAGATTGAGTGCGTCATTCGTTGCCATCGTTCGTTATACTCCTCGCGTTTGCTAAGTTGATTAGGAATGTGGTGCAAAATTGTTTGATTGCCTAAATAGATCCCTGCGTGATTAGCGCGAGAGCTGGCATAGCAACACAAAATAATATCGCCGGGTTGCGCCTCTTTTTTGACCTGCCGAAAACCACTGTTCGCCATATTGTCGAGGTACAACTCTTTACCTTGTCGCCAC
Source organism: Proteus sp. TJ1640 (assembly GCF_003144445.1). Taxonomy (NCBI): domain Bacteria; kingdom Pseudomonadati; phylum Pseudomonadota; class Gammaproteobacteria; order Enterobacterales; family Morganellaceae; genus Proteus; species Proteus sp. TJ1640. The sequence goes on along the minus strand of NZ_PENY01000016.1, from coordinate 30,198 downwards.
CAATTATCATGTCGCTCAAAATCAGGCAATTCATGCCCAGCTAAATGATAAGCATCACGAAACAACCCATAACAATCGATTGAGCCATGAATAAATTGGCGACCTAACAGATGAGGCACTGGCTGATAGCTGTGAATTTTTTCATTACAGGCCACCCACCACGGCAACGCGCTGTTCACCTGCAGTTGTCGGTCTAAGGGACTGAGATAAGGCTGACCATCGGGGTGACTGTGTACAACCGCAATCACCTCACCCTGCTGTTCGGCGCGAATAAAATCATCAAAAGAAATTGTGAAATGGTTTTTCGGATCAGCATGCTGATTAACGCAAGGTAAATACTGTTCACCCTGCGCGGTACTTATCAATAAACCACACGCCTCTAAGGGCGCTTGCTCTTTTGCATGCGCCAAAATTGCTTGTTCAATCATAAGAAACACCTTAGGAGGGAATTAACTGTTACCAATGCGGGACGTGGAAACAAATGCCCCTATGCGGGATTCGTTTTTTCGTAACTTACAGTCACTCAGACGCTTACCGCATTTATCTTTTAATGGATCCGTGGTCGGTTTTCCCCATTCATCGGCAACAGGAGGCCCTTTATATCCACACTCTTCTGAGCGATATCCCCAAGGGCAGATATCCGACAAAATCACGCGACCAGGAAGCATCAATCCGTCGGTTTCACTGGGTGTCGCCAACATAAAGGTAGCAGTTACTGAATTTAAACTGGTCATCTGTTCGATGATCCAACGTGTCACAATCTCTTGTGAAGGGTCAGCGTTAGGATTGCCTTGAGGAAAATTTACCGCATCTAAAAATTGGGTGCTGACAATGCGACGTACCACCAGCCCACCAATTGCACTATCTAGCTGACTGGCAATACCAGTAATGAGCCCGAATAAATTAGACAATGTAATAGTGGGTCGCCCTGAGGGGCCTTTGCCATTGAAGGTAAATCCCTCACCTTTCACGGGGTAAGGTTCATAGGTATTTCCTTGCCAGATTAACGGTTCTTTACGCTGATTGAGTCCATCAAAAAAGCGGTACCGAATACCGCCTATTTTGGTTAAATCAAATTCGTAAAGTTCAAGCAAAGCATCAGTGGAGGAGAGTTCGGTAACACTAATTCGCATTTCAGGAGGAATATGTTGCATATTAGCTCCAATAAAAAACCCGCCGAAGCGGGTCAGTATCACAATATTTTTTTAATTTTCTAACCAATACTTTATACGTCGCATAAATGTTATTCGTACTTCAGAAGGTAAAGAGGATTCAATATTATTTATTAACTCCTCGCAATGTAGAAATAAATTTTCCTTTTTCACATCAGGATTATGCTGAATAATACTTAGTGCAAGTTTTGCAATTGACTCATCATCAATCATAAAACCATCTTTTTTAGGTATTAATAAAGATTTTATATCAACCTTTTCAGGTGTTTTATATTCTTCTTTATCTTCAGTACCCTCAGATTTTTTACTTTTTATTATCTCAACTTTATTATTGTTATGAATAAAACCACCTAGAACACTCTTTTCGATAGTTTCTTTTATAATAGCCGTGCAATATGAAATAAACCCCATTAATGTGATAAAGCATCCTAACATCAGGGTATTATTTTTACTTGCAATTAATCCCATATTATTTACTTCACCATAACCTGATGAAACTCTTACTGTTACACTCATATTTAATGCATAGATAATAGCCAATAATCCAAAGGCTATTAATATGGCACCGAAAATTCGCATAAATTCTCCAGAATAAAAGAAATCATAGTAACTATAGAATACACTAGTTTAGCTTATATTAATAATGAGATTTTATTCTTCGTCTATCTACTGATTGTAATATATTGAATTTTCTTGCCACAAGAATATCTTGCGGTTTATTTTTTCTTCACAGCTGTCATTGGGTTTTGGCTTTGATTTATATGAAGTTCCCATCATAGCCCAAAATGTAATTCTATCCATAAATGCCTCCGATTATTTTATAAAATATATCGTAGATAATTATTTTATTACTAGCTTAAATTAATAAAAAAGTGAGTATTTAAATGCAATAATTATTTATTGATGAGAGTTAAGAAAGGAATTATACTTTTTATCAATATCATTTATAAAATCTTCAACAACCCTAATACAATTTACCAGTTTATCTTCTGTGATTTGTGTTTCTTGACCATCCATATTAAACCCATTCCTATGAATAAGATCATGTCTCGTTTCTAATAAAGAAAGTAGTTCTCTACTGATGTTAAACTTGATATTAAAAACATGTTTAAAGTATCCTTCTATATCATTTAAGCGATGCCAAACTAAATTTTTCATCTTATCAATAAGAATATTATCAATATCATTCCTTGATAGATTTATTGCTTTAACTAACGGCAGGTTGTCGGCATTAAATTTCCCATGAGAAGATAATTTAATCAGATATTTTCTATTTTTTGTAATCTCATTGATAAATAAGCCTGATAAATACTGTTCCATTAAGCTGATCACATTAGAATAATATAATTTATTATGGAAAGGATCTTTGCTTTGATTTCTTATATTTTCAATCCCTGATCGAAATATATTATAAAATGGATTATTAGTAGTCATTGGGTTGATACTCCACTTTTATATGGTTTAATATCTCCTCATTCTGTGATCCAATTTCTAAATTCCAATCGATACCTGTATTTGAAGAATAAATATTTATCATATATTCGTTACCCTCATCATCTTCAAATGAATCATCATTTTCAATGACACTATCTCTATATCTATCAGCAAGTAAATTGAATGAAGGTACACTCACAACCGCAAGCTCTTTATTGTCTTTTAAAATCACTAAATAGCCACCAAACACAGCAGGTAAATCTTCATTACCCTCTAAAGTGAATTTCGACATTATTAATTCTCCCACACTAATCTCGCTATAAAAGAAAAATGTAAGCATACTCTATACATGTATCAGAGACAAAAAAATCATTTTCCTCTTCTATTCTTTATTTTCAGATTGATTACACAGTAATAATTAATTTTATTAATTTACCACTTGTTCAAATTCAGCTTCAATTTCACTGCGCATTAGTTTGATTTGCTCTGACCATTTACGACAAATCACTTTGATATAGTCAGATTGGTATGGAGGTTGCCAGAGAAAGGCTTTAACACCTTGATGTTTTGCTAAAAAACGATCGATTTCTTGTGAACCAGCGTGAGTCGATAGAAATGTGACATGATATTTGACTGTATTAGAATTTAGCCCATCAGGCCGTCGTTGTTCATAACCCTCTCCCAGTTTTACCGATTTTACTCTGGGTTCAGATACTTTGGTCATATCAGGTTTCACTTTCCATTTAAAAACGTCCATATACCTCCTACATTCCACCACCGTCACGGCGCTGACTTAAAATATAATCTTGAGCTCCCCGCTTGCTTATCTCATAGATTTTTTTCAGCACATGAGGGCTAATTTGTCCCTGACTACTTTCATTTTGAATAGTGACATTATTGATTTGAGTGAATCCTGCACCTTGATTCGGTATTTTAGCAACAACACCTAATTTGCCATCAATCCCTCGGCGAAGAGGAAAAATACCTTCAGGCCCAGCTTCCCCCATCACTCCTGCGCCTTTAGCGAAGGCAAATAATGTAGGGCGATTGACGATGTGTCCACTATAACGACTAAGACTTGATGAGGAATAAACACCCCCTTTCGCATTAGCGACTGGCGCACTAAAACCACCAAAGCCAAAGGCTTCTAGGCCTTTTATTAAAGCCATTTTAACTAAGATATTCGTGATCATTTTAAATATCGATTTAGTGAATGCTTTAAAATCAGCTTCTCTTTCTACTAATACATCTGTTAACTGGCTACTAAATCCGTCTAATGCCATTGATGTGGCATTTTTAACTTGCGTGTTAACATCTAATGCCGTTTCACAATAATCAGCCCACGCACTTTTTGCCCCTGCTAACCAGTTGTTTCGTTGATTGTCTTCCGCTTCAAATGTTTTTTGTTGCTCTGCAACCATCATAGATAATTGAGGATTATCTTTATTGTCTATTAATAATTGTTCTCGCTGATTATTTCGTTGAATTTCTTGACGAGAAAGTCCTGCATTTGCCTCTATTGCTTGACGTTTTTTAATTTGTTGAGTGAGATATTTTTCAGCTTGCGCTTGCATCTTGTTTAAGCGTTGCTGTAATACGATTTCATCACCAATTAATGCTAATTTTTCTTTTTGTGTGAGGATATTATCTTTGTGAGCTAATAACGATTTTTCAGTTACCGTTAATTGCCGAGACTGAGAGGCTTGTTCTAAGAGGGTAAATTGCGCTTGTTGTTTTTGTAAGTCTTTACGTTGTTGGCTAATTTGTTGATATGTATTGTGATGTTTTCTGAGTACATCAAGTTGGGCTTGTAATGCGAGTAAGTCACGTGAGGCATTCTCTTCTTCGCGCTTCCCAGCAGAGACGCGATTTCCATTTTCTCGTCCTCTTCTTGGTATTTGACGATCTCTTAATCGGTAATTGATCATCGCTTTAGCTTCTTCGTACTGCTCTTTGGTTAAGGCATGTTTCTCTTTTTCTAATTCAGCTAATTTTTTTAGCCGTTGTGTTTCCCAACTATAAAAACTTCGCCATTTTTCTTGTAACCTGATTTGGTTCACTTCTAATTGATTTGCCACCACTTCTGCTTGTTTTTGTGCATTTTTAAGATCAATATCGCTTACTTGCTCTTTTAAAGTAGCGATTTTTACTTTGATTTCATCAAGACGATATTGCGGAGTGATCACGATATTACTGAGGCTCTTTAATAATGACTCTTGCTCTCTAATTTGATCATTTAATGTTTCTGTACGCCCAATATTGAGCATGGCATCCCAGCCTTTTTTCGCTGTATTTTTTATCCCTAGCCATGCCGATTCTAAATACCCAAGATTTTCAACAATATCATTAGCACCATCATTGATAGCTTGGGCATAAGCATCAATTGCCAATCGTGCTGCTTCGGTTTTATTACCTTGCAATTCGAGTGTTCTGATTTGCTCTAATTGGGATGCTGTGAGATGATGATTCGCTTTTTCTAATTCAAGCGACATTTGAAGTGGTTCATCTTGCAAGCGTTTAAACTGATCAATCGTGGTATCAATCGCCTGCCCAGTGATGTAATTCATCTGTGCGGCCGCTTTTGAAACACGAGAAATTTCATTATTTGAAAATACGCCTGTACCGACCACACTCGAAATGGATGTTGCCATTTCACCACGCGTAATACCGCCACCTGCAAGGGTTCGCGCCATTTCATTTAATTGGCTGGCAGATTTATTGGCGTAGTTACCTGTTAAGATCAACTGCTTATTAAATTGAGAAAACTCTCTTTCTGCATCATAAGCTAATTTTGCAACGCCCGTTAACCCTGCGGTGATCCCCCCCCAAATACCACCACGAACCAGTGAGCCCATATTAAAGGAGTTGGCAATACTTTGAAGACGACCAGATAATGACTTGCTGTTTTTATCAAACTCTTTAGTTTCTTTGTTCGATTCATATAATCGACGAATATAGATCTCGGCTGAAGAACTGACACCTAGTTGAGAGGCTTGATAACGCAACATCTGTTCACGACTTAAATTTTGAGTGGCAACCTGTTCTTTTAGTCGCTGAATAAACCGTGTTTTTTGTTGTGTTAGAGACTCTTCTTCTCTGCGTAACTTCATTGACTCTGAAGTAATAGCAGAAATAAGCACCTGATAATCGCGTTGATGGATAGTGCCTTTCTTCACTTCTTGGTTTAACTGAGCCTGAATGGCTCTTAACGCTGATGCACTACCTGATAATCCTTTAACGGCTTCGATTTGTTTGTAGTATTTTTCAGTATTCGCATCTTGTTGATCTTGTATCGCCTTTATTCTTGATTTAGTGACATTCTGAATTTCGGCAAACTGCTCACCTGTAATTTTGAGCTTGTCATAAGCCTTTGTTGATTTATTTAAAACCTCAGTGAGTTGTTTGAGTGCATCTCTCGTTTGCACAACACTTTGAGCTTGCTCTAAAAAAGCATCGGCTTGTTTGCGTGATTCAATAGCTGAACGTGCCTCTTCTTGAGCAATTCGCTGATAATAATCAGCCCGTTGTTGTTGAGAGATTTCTTGTTGATTGTTAAGTTCTTGAAGAGACTGCGCAGTACTCTCTACTGAACTGCGAGCAGTTTGCGCTTGTTGTTCAACCAGTTGAGCCATACGTCGTTGACTGGCTTCGGCTTTTTCTGCGGTTTCTTGCAGTTGACGTTCAACACGCCCCATTTGTTGACCAAACTCTGCGGTATCCGCACTTAAATTAATCGTGAGATCGGCTATTTGTTGGCTCATACCTTATTCCACCTGCCATTCCTTCGCTAATAGTCATCATTGTTTCTGCTTTCATTTCGTCAGTATTTTCCTGATTCAATAAGGTGAAGTCAGTTAATGAACAATTTTCCTTCCCTGTTAATGCCATCATTATGGTGCAGTTTAATCCCGCAAACGCCCAATCATAAAAAGGGAGCGTAAACGGTACTTCACCGAAATAACGCCCCCAATCCGCAAGTTCACTAGACGACATTTCACTCAGCATTTTATGCCAATCTAATCGTCTAAATTCATGAGCTAAACGTAAAATAAATTGATGTTCACGGGTTCTTACTTTTCCAATGACTCATAAGATGTGGGTTCTCCATTTTCTTCTGGAGAAGAAGATTTTGATGATGGGTTATTAGGTAACATATCACTCAGTAATAATACTTCTTTTGCCACACTTTCTAACATGCTAGGAGGCCATGTATTAATAACCTCTTTGTAAACATCATTTACCTCTTGGGATCCTTGTTGTAATGAGCAAGATACTAACCAAGCATTCGCTTCTACAGATAAACGTAAATAAAAAGCGGTGCGTTTAATGTCATCATTGTTTTTCTCTGGCGCTTTATGTTCTGATTGTTCAACAAGAAAATCGAAATACTCAACACGCTGTAATGCTGATAATTCATGTATCACAATATTGTTTTCACCATAATTGAGTGTTTTTTGTTTTAAAAACATAATTTATTCCTCTTCTTCAGTGAGTTGAGTCACTGTTTTTATTATTACAGGCGGGTTAGGTAAAATTTCAGCTAATGTAGGGCGGCCGTTGTTGGTAATTTTAATTGTACGAGTGATCATTTCTTTCGCGGTGACGGTTTTACCTAATGCGCTTACCCAGCCTTGGTAAATATCGACAGCACCATTAGGAAAACGAATGCGATAGTAACGAACACTTCCTTTATCAAACCAACGAATGATCTCTTTTTGCCCTGATTCATTAGGTAACCATGCCAGTGTAATACTCGCTTCACCGGCTGATTTTTCACCTTGAGTGGTTATTTTCCAATCCGCATTTTCATCATCAAGATAAGTGTCGTCTTGGCTTTCGGCTGTCATTTCTCCAGGTTGAAGTTCTTTCACTTTGGCTATTTTTATCCAATCTGTATCTGAAAAAGGGGCTTCCAATGGGTTATTTTCACCGAGATAAAGCCATAATGTAGTACCTGTACCTTTAATCGGTGCTAGTGAGGTTGTCATCATAATCGCCTTACAATACATACTGTATGTGGTAGGTAAGATCAGCAGAACACCATAAGCCAACATCGTCATCGCGCTGATAGTCATAACCATGAGGTGTCATAACATCAATTAAAGAGGTGAGCGAAGGTAGCGTATTCAAAGCAGGATAAATTAGTGTTTCTATCCATTGATCTAATTCGGTATCTGGGTTTTTCGCTTCGAGAAAAAGAGTGATATGGATAATCGCTTGCCAACTATCTGCATCAAGTGTATCGCTAATCGAAATCGCATCTGTTAAATAAATTGCAATGGCGGGTAATTCTTGTGTATCAATAAAAAAGGGGCGTCCATCAAAAAATGTCGCCCCCGTTACATAAGGTATTATCGAGTCTTTCACTTTCTGTCGTATTTGAGCATGTTTACTCATCTCGTCCTCTCGTTAATATAGAGTCTCAATTGTTGCTTCAATGCATACCCCATTTCTTTCGACATTTCTGAATGCATTAATCGTTGAGTCTCTTCTTGAAAAGCTTGGGTCAGAGGTGTAACAAGTGGGATTTTTACAACATCAATGGGATATTGATCCTTTGTAACACGTTGAAGAACATGCCAGCGCCCGTTATTAAGTTGCTGAATAAAGGCATTAGGAAAAGTAAATTTCCCTACTTTAAGAACGCTCCCCTGATTTTTTTGATAACGTTGTTTTCGAGTCAGTTGAAGTCGAGCTTTACCTAATGCAATCGCAGGTAAGTTACCTCGATTTATCACCAGCCTTGCACGAGGTTTTGTGTAATTACTTTTAGCTTTATTGAGTTTGACACGTTGTCGAATTAATCGCTGTGGTACGCCTGTTTTTTTCGCCACTCGCTTTACACTATGGCTGATCACCCGTGTTGCAACACGGTTAATCGCTTGTGCCGTCGCTTTAGGAACCATTTGATCATTGATGCTGTTCAGGTTTTTTATTGCCTGATCGAGTCCTTTCATATTTGTTCCTTATGTTACCCATATATGCGGTTTTCCATTAAATTGTTGATAGCGAGTCACTTTATAAATGTGATTATCCACTTCAACCTCATCACCACGTTGAGGTCGATAATCTTGGGAAAACACGATATAGCTCACGCTATCGCCCTGAATTGGGCCTAATTCAGCCATAAAATAAGCATCAATGGCTTGATAAACGATCCCATTTATTCTGATACTTTTTCCAATACGTTTTGCAGTAAGACTATCCATTTGATAACGCAAATATTCAAATACACTCATTTTTTCCTTCTATTCGTGTTTAGGCATACCAACATTTAATTTCACGGCAATAGTGCTATCTGAAGCTTCAACATCCTGCCATACCATTCCTGCAGGCATGCCTTCTGCCTCCACAACTTCATTATTTTTGACCAATGCGACTGTGCCTGCTTTTAGCGTGATCCCCGCTTTTTTGTTAAGTAAAAAGACACCTTCCGTGATCCCATCCCCCACACTTTTTATTGCAATATCGGTCAATGCAACCGTGGCAACTTTCCCCACAAAAACTAGCTGACCACTTTTGATCCTATGTTGAGTGGTGTTATGTATGGCGATGGTGTTTCCTGCTTGTACATAATTTTTAGCCATAAAAACTCTTTTCGATGCCGAAACACCGGATTTTAGATATAAAAAAAGCCCATCAGGGCATCAGAATAAAACGAAGAAAAAAGACGTCTTACTTACCAGTTACTTTCAGCAGACCACGATAATCAACTGGCGCTACACCCGCATCAATACGCACTTTTGTGGTGACACCATCGGAAGTAAAGCCTTCAAGCTGATCAATATACGGCACATCAATCCCATTTAAGTACGCCACCTCAATGGTGTCGCTACCTTGACGTGAGGCCATATACCAATCTTTCTCGCTCGCATCATCTAAACGAGGTTCAGCAATAATTTCCGCTAAATCACGCACTGGGTTAATAATATTGGCATTAACATCTGCGCCTTTCACACTGCCTGATTTAACCACCTGGATAGCCTGTGTTTCCAGTGTGGTCGGTACCAACATAAAGGCAGGGCGAATATTGAGTTTACGCTCTCCTTCTTTTTGTTGACGCATAGCTGTTCGACCCGCACTGATGGTTTCTACATCCATCCCACCGGTGATCATGTTTTTATGATCGGCACTAAATAGCGCTTTTTTATCGCTCATTTTTTCATTGTCGATAAGCACCGCATATACCAAATCGCCGACTGTCGCTTTAGCTGCACGACCGAACTTCATTGGCACATCCGTCAGCATGTTCATATCATCATTGATAATGGCTTGACGAGTAATACTAAATAACTCACCGTAGGTCGCCAGCGCGATGGTTTCGCCTTTATCATCGAGCGTAACGTATTTATACTCGGCACCTTCACGCACTTGACGTAAGGAAGGGAATGCCCCTAATCCCACACGATGTGCGGTTTTAAAGTCACTGAGTTGCCCTTTTTTCGTCCATTTTTCAAAGGTTTCGTCGTTTTCTTCCCAGCCGAGCAAAATCGCTTTATTCGCGACATCCAGCAGGATATTACCGAAATCAGAGGTGCTATGCGTAAACGCCATACCAATCATTTGCATCGGATTATACGTGGCCACACCGATGCCACGCTCTGTCAGTGATGCGCGCGCTAATTCACGCAGTGTCATGCTGTTATAGGCGTTATCTTTTTCATAATCCTGATAACCCGCGCGTGCCATCACAGAGGCACGCACACTGTCACCCACGATATTGCCGTTTCCAGCGTAAATATGTGCATTACCTTTATTTGATGGTTCAGGATTTTGTTGTTGTGCAACCGTGTTAAGTAATTGCTCACGCGCTTTCTCAATAGAACAGCTCGCATCCGCTAAACAAGTAATCATCAAATCATTGTGACGACCACCGAACATGGCAAATAAATCTTTAATCCCATTTAATCGCGCTTGTTCGTCAGCATAGGTGGCGCTAGGTTGTGGCTCCGGTGCTGGCACTGGAGTTGGATGAGGTTGTGTAGGACTCGTGGTATTTTTAGGGGTAATTTGATTTTTAATTGCACTTGGCATAGATGAAAATTCCTCAATTCGTTTAGATGTAAGACTTGCCATTGCTTTTACTGGCTCAATCACTTTATCGGCGAAACCGTGTTCAACACACTCGTCACCATCCAGCCATGTTTCCTGCTCTAACATGGCGGTAATTTCTTCTGTTGTTTTTCCTGTTTTCGCCACATAAGCAGGGATTAATACGTTTTCTAACTTGTCGAGCAAGTCAGCATATTCGCGCATATCATTCGCATCCCCCCATGAAACACCCCACGGTTTGTGGATCATCATCATGGCATTTTTCGGCATAATGACCGTGTCACCGACCATGGCAATGACCGACGCCATTGAGGCGGCCAAACCATCGATATAAACCGTGATTGTTGCAGAATGGTTTTTAAGTTGGTTATAAATGGCGATACCATCAAACACCTCACCACCCGGCGAGTGAATATGCAGATTGATATGGCTGAGATTACCCAGCGAGAGTAAATCTTCTGTAAAGCGTCTTGCGCTAATTCCCCACCCACCAATTTCATCATAAATATAGATATCGGCGGTTTGGTCTTCTTTAGCCTGCATGCGAAACCAGCTTTTTTGAATTACTGGCCCCGACATTTTAGGCATCGTCATCAAGTTTTTGTTGTTTAGCATCTTGTGCCCCTTTGTCATTAGCAGGATCAGTATCAAATACCAGTCCTAATCGTTTATTTTCGTCAATTTCGGTTTTACGACGACGTTTCACATCCGCAGGGTTGCCCCCTTTGGCGCGTATCCAGTCACTTTCTGTTGACGCACCACCGCGTAATAAGGTTTTCCATGCCTCAGACTCTTTTTTCGGATCAATCCACGGCATCACAGGGCCACTGTAAACCGCATTAAACAGGGATTTAGTATCAACATCAGGAGGCACGGCGACCACACCACTGGCTATCGCCATTTTTAACCAATTGCGATATATCGGACGGCTAATACCTGCCACAAAGGTATCTTGGAAAATGTTATAACCTTCAAATGACTCCACCAGCTCTTGTCGTTGAGCGCTATATGTACCGTTATAGTCACGGGCGATACTGGAATAACTGCCCCGACTGCCTGCAGAAACTGCACGTAATTGCCCATTGCGAAAAGTTTGTAGATTAGGATTGGGTCGGTCTGATTTGATCATGCCCACTTCTTCACCCGGTTTTAATCCGTCGTAAATCATGCCCGGTTGAATATCGATGTTACGTTGCTCATCTTCGTCGTATTCACCCTCTGGGAAAGAGCCGGCATCCCCTTTCTTGATGTACATGCCCAATGAAGCAGCGATACGTGCGGAGGTTAACTCCGCATCTTCGTAATCTTTTAACGCACTTAAGCGCATCAAGATCCCTGAAAATAAACTGATACCCCGCGATTGATGAAGCCGACGAGTGAATTTCAGGTGCAACATATTTTCGGCATCAATGGTTTTGATATCCCCTAAATTGGCACTGAATTGGGGGAGGTTTTTATATACCTGATACCCTGTGGGTCGCCCCCACTCATTGAACTTAATGCCTTGGATAATCTTACTTTCTGGCATATTCATGTGGATCGGCACAAAGTCAGGCTCTAAGGCTTCGAGCCAAAAATAGATATTGGCTTGAGGATCTAACCCCTTGGCTTTACCTTTGACCAGTTGAGCAAAGACTTCACCATCACGTAGCCACGTTCTGACCAATAAACGTTCTAATACAGGGCGACTAAATTGCCCTGTCACTTCAGGTAACACGGACCATTCCGCCCAGGCTTGACGAATTTGCGAGGCTAACTCTTCATGGATTTGCCCTGCGCCATCTAAGGGCTGAGGCTCAACAATAATGCCCTTTGCCCCGACAATGCGCTCTTCCATCTTGTCGAGAATGCCGATAGAGATATCATGATTGTTATCTAGCCATCGCGCTTGCTCCCGTAATGATGTGCCACCAAATTGAGTCAGTTGGTTACCATTACGATTTTCACGTTTAGCGGGATGAGTACGAGTGGGTAAAACGGCTTCATAGGCTTTAATTTGTAATCGAGAGCGGAGACGCGAGGCTTGCCAGCTTGGGGCAAAATAACCAATGGCGTTGTCTAATAATGTCATCTAAACCTCGCTAATTTATACATTGGATTACCTCGTTTTCGTGATATCAACGCCGATAAACGGGTTTCCCAACGCTCCCGCCCCTTAATGATCTCGTTGAGATTTTCCATTGTCATGGCTTGTCCATTAAAGGTGATGGATTTGCCTTTTAATACCGCCTCTTCCGCTAAACGGTATTGCTCAATCATGTGTTCAATTTCTTCTTTCGTCATATCCAGCCTCCGCTGTTTGATACCGGTGCCCATGCTGATACGGCAGGCATTTCCTGTTTTTGGATTTCGGGTGAGGGTTTTATTTCAGGCTCTGTGGCGATATCGGCAATTGACGGAGATGAGGAAAGCGTTACATCAGGCAACCTTGCCCATTTAGGCGGTTTTTCCCAATTGATCCCTTCGTACCCCTTTAATATCACCAAGGCATGGGCGTAAACCATCAAGTCAAATGCCTCATTAGCGCCTCGACCCGGTTTTTCCCAATGCCCTTTTTCATCACGCTCTTCATACGTCAACTCGTCATAGAACGATTCATCCAGCCAATCAGGGAAATGAATATAATTAGGCCCGACAGTATCGCGCGATAACGCAGAACTGATCCGATCTTTAAGTTGGTCTGTTTGCAGTAAATAAAGAGGCACATCCCCTTTGGCTTGGGCGCGCCTTTCAGAACGACTGGTGTTATCAGGGAATGATTTAGTAATTAACTTACTGCGTTTATGCCCGTCGCCCTTAAAGAGATAGACTTTACGGTGTAATCCCTCTTTTCGACAGCGACGCCAAAATTTATAGGCATTATCAGTAACACCCTCTTCACCACCAGAGTCTACGCCCAACATCATGATTTCCATTTCATGGTGAGGATAATGTTGCAATGGATAGGTTTTCTCTAATACATCTGTGATTAATACTTGCCAATCCTCAGGGTAAGAGCCCGGATCAATTCGACGGCACTCACCGTTATTGTCATAGCGTAGAGATTGTGTGATCTCAAATCGGTCAATCACCCAACGTTCACCTTTTTCACCGTAACCGACCGCTTGCACCACAAAGCGACGTTTTTTACCACCTTGCACGTCAACCGTGGCAACCAAGAACCGCACGCCATCTGGCACAACTGACTCATCCCAACTTTCAACACGATTAATCAGTTCATCACTACGGCGTTGTTCTTGTGCTGTGCGCGGTAAATAAGGCAAGCCCCAGTCTGTATTGGTGACCGCTTTTAGGGTTTCTTCACTGCCGGTTAATTCGTATTCTTGTTCTGCAGTCAGTAATTTATAAACTAACTGAGACAACGTTTGATAAGCAGCAGCAGGTCCTTCCATCCAAAAAGAGGCAATACGCGAACGACGCCCAGTGCCTGAGATCTTCCCTTGCTTATCAATGGACTGCCCTTCAATCAACCATACTCCTTTATTATTGAGTTCTCTTTTTTGATGGGGCTCGATGCGACCTAAACAGTGCTGACATTCCACATACGCAGATTCACTCGCTTCTACGGGATCTGGATTGTTACGATACCCCTTTACCGCATCATAAATAGGCTGAAAATATTCGTGGCAGTGAGGACATTGCCAGTACCAGCGACGGCGATCACCCCGATTATAAAGCGATAAAATGCCGGTTGTGGGCGGAGCTTCGTGAGGAGACAAACGACTCCATTTAGTATCGGTGATATCACGCCCCGGAGAGCTTTCCACCAACGTCATACCCGCTGACATAAAAGTGGTTGTCCGTTTTGATGCTAAAGAAAAACCATCCCCTTCACCGTCGATATCTTCGGGAAAACGGTCATAATCGGTAAGAGCAACACATTTAAAGTCCGATGAGGACATCACATTAATGGATGGCCACCCCATTTTTAAAAAACTGCCCGATAAAAAGTATTTATCAAACACGTTATTATCGTTACGACGAGGACTGAGTTGTTTGCTGACTTCAGGACTACAACGAAAGGTGCGAGAAAGCCGTTTTTTACTGTGTTCTTGTGCTTTATCTTGCGTCATTTGCACCAGCAACATATCAGAAGGGTCGCACACAATATTGTAAATTACCCACCCATCAATTAACCCAACTGTCTTTCCTGTTCTCGCAGGCCCCACGAATATCACTGCATCATAGAGCCGTGACGATAAACAATTCATGGGTTCAACAATGTAAGGAGATACTGCTGGGTCCCAAGGAACAGAGTTACCCGCTCCCATAGGTACGCGCATATATTTTGCCACAGCATCCGCAACCGGCATTCGCCTCGGTGCTTTAATGAGTTGAGCCACATTCTTACGTAACAAAGAGGCAGATATTGGTTTAACCATTTCCCCTCCTTTTAATCCTCCTTAAGCTCATCGTCTGCTAGCACTTTTATCGCTATTTGATCACGTAGGTCATCAATCACTGTTTGTATTTGAAAAACCGCTGAAGGCGTTAATGCACAATCGCGCTCTAATATATCCGGTAGTGTTTCCAACACCTGTATCATTGCTTTCGCTAAAGCAGCATATTCACGAGCAACATCGGATGCAGGTAATAACTCACCTATTTCTTGCTCGAATTTCAATCGTTCTCGTTCTGATTGATACCATGCTTTGCGATCTTGAGGTTGCATGTCTTGACTATCAATCGATGCAGGAGCTTTCATTGTTTCGGCTAAAATATCGCTAAGGGCATAAAGTTTGAGGTTTGAGTTATTGGTATTAACAGGTGTGAGATTTTTAAGGCGTGATGAAACTGTTTGTCGATGTATCCCTGATAATGCAGCTATCTGGCTAATATTGAGTGTTAGCTGTTTGAGTTTTTGATCCATCATTGCATGTAAATAGTGAATAAAAAAACCCGCGTTGAGCGGGTGTTCACAGTGGTATTTAACTTTATTGTGTTAGGGAATCAATATAGTCAAAAAGAAATTGAGCATCTGTTTCGTTTAATTTATTAAAATATTCGGTTTTTCTTTTTTCAAAATCTTCACCTTTATGAGGCCATTTATTACACCACTCATTTATATTTGTATTTTTTTCGAACCATTGCATTTCATAGCAATATTTATCTGCTATTTGATTAATTAAGTTCGTAGTTTCACCTTTAGTTCTTGTCGCTGTAACGATCAGATCACATCCATGACTAATTAATTTCCCAACTGTTTTATCTACTATTTCTTTATAATCACCTTCTGTAGAAATTCCTATTTTAATACCATTTTTCTCAAAAATAGCGATCTCATCACTTGAAGATAATTCCCTTATTTTTAATTCAAAAGGAATAGAATAGCTTTTATCTGATTCAAACTTATCAATCAATTTGCTCAGTGTTTGAGTTTTACCTCGTTCACTTGCACCAAACACACCTAACAATAATTTTTTATCAAACTTCATTATGGGATATTCCACTTTCAATAATAAATTATGATATACGTGCAGAATGTAATTAATACAAGTTACTACATCACATTCTTATGAATATTAAGAAAAGTTTCTGTAGAAAATAATGGAACTCAAAATATGTTGATGAACAAAAAACGTTCACACTCATCAACATTTATTATTTATATATTTAAAAATCAATAGGTTGATTAAGTAGTGGTGATGCTGAAATAAAATGCAAAAATTTGGCGTTTTCCGCGAAGCCCCCGCCCCGTGGGAAGGGAGGCTATTGGGAGTACCTTTTGTAATTTATTCTATTCTTCAAGCTATTAACGAATTAATAGATAGATATTAATTTATTAAATATTATTGAAAACTTTATAAATAACAAAGAATTAATCATTTTAACAAAGATAAAATTTTATCCGCATTCTTCTTACTCATTGGAACATATTCACTCATATCATTTGCATCGAGCTCTTCTTTTAATGAATCATACACAACACTAGCAAAGATATTACAGTCTAATTGTTTTCCGCTCATTTTAATTTCTTGAACTATACGATAATGTTTAAGTAAATCGGTATCAAATCTAGGATTTAAAGACAATGGTATTTGATCTCCTTCGCCATTTACTTCATTTCGATTATCACGCATTAGAAGATAAATTTTATCAAACTCTATATTTTCTTGAGCGGCTGCACATGCAAAATAAGATTCATAGGTTGCTGCTATAACTACCGTTCTCGCCATTAATGCGTGTGCATTTATTGATAAGAATAAAAATTGAGTTATAACTAATAATTTTATTATGATTTTCATTAAATCTAGCCAAATTAAATTTTATAAAAGTTGTTTAACATAATAGCATTATAATTATATATTCCAATACATACTATTAATTAATCTTATTATTATCAAAAAATTTATAACTGTAGTTATTGATTTATTCTATTTTGATATACTCCTGCAATCCCTTAATCATTCTTTCCGACTCGGCAATTCGCTCTCTAAGTAGCCAATAATTTCGGATAGCGGTGTCAGTAGGTCTGGCGGGGGTTGCATCATCCATGCTGGAGGTGGAATTTGTGGTGATACGAGAGGAGCACTCGGCTCTGATATACACCCGCTTAGGATTACGCTCAGCCAAAATACGCAACCCATCAATTTTCTTTTTCGCATTAACTAATTCCTTAGTGTGTTTAATATCGAGCTGATTTAATAGAGTTACCCGTTTTTGATAATCGTGATTTATATTCACTAGCTCTTTTAAACGACTGGCTAGCTCCTTATTAGCATCGTTTAATCTATTGAGTTTTTTTGATTGCTCATTTACCACCATATAACCACCCGCAATGATAACTATCGCTATAGTCATGATATAAACTTTCCAATTCATTATTGATTAATACCTATGATGAGAAATAGCGCGTTGACAACGTTTAGCTAAACTCGCTTTATCATTTGAACAAAAAGGATCAATGGAAAGATAAAAACTGAAGATAACAATAAGAAAAAGAGTAATAATAAAGCACAAAATAATAATTAAAGATTTCCATGGCATAAAGTAGATTCCATTTCACGGCGATTAATTAAGCCCTTCCATACTTTTCCACCAGCATAAACCCAGCGTTTCATTTCTTCACAAGCACCATGTTTATCACCTGCATTTAATTTATTGAGTAAAGTAGAACGCGCAAATGCAGTTATTCCAACATTAAAAGCAAAAGAATATAAAGAGGCTTGAGTGTGATTATCGAGGGATACTTTAACTAAAGCATCGACTTGTCGTTGTATTTTAATAAAATCTTTTTGTAATAAAGCATCACATTCTTGCTGTGTGTATAGCCTATTCTGAATGATGTCATTGCCAGTATGTCCGTAGCAAACCGTCAGCACACCAACAACATCACGATAAGGTTCGTAATGCACACCTTCAAAATAACTAATCATAGTTATCGCAATACTTACTACACCTGCACTCGCAACTGCAGCTACCTTTTGTTTTAGATTCATTAAATGTCCTTTTTAGCTTTAGTCAGTATTTCACCAACTATCTTTTCTATGTCTCGCGGATCACTAGAACAATTTCGATGAACTAGCTCGGCAAATAACGCTGTTCGTTTCCGCTGTTCTCGCCATGTCATCAGATAAGTTGCTAATCCAAGCAGCATGCTAAATCCCATCCCTATTACAAATCCCCATTCATACAATGAGATACTTGCAAAAAAGGCAGTTAAGCCAGCCGTTCCGTAGGTAACATTGGTCAATTTTTCCATGCGCATATACACCCCTATGGAGTGTCCGTTGATGATTAATATGAGTGAGTTAAACAAGAAACAGTAAAACTTAAGTTAAACTGATAGGTTATTCCAATGTAATGAACCGAAAGGATGGCTGATTTACTTCGGTAAAGAAGCTTTATGAAATATGAATTTGAAAAAATAAAAGATCTAAAAATTAAAGTAGAAAAATGATGTATGCCACACATTTTTTATTTTCATTGTTAGCAAAGCTAATGACTAATGGTAATAAAAATAAAAAATAACGTTTTTAGAATGTTAAATAAAACTCTAAAATGGAATGAGCAACTACTAGTTAAAGAGCAAATAGCTCTAATAGGTCAAACAACTAAAAAGCTTTAAGTGGTAAATAGTAGAGCCATTAGTGTAGCTTTATTAATAGTTTCTAATTTATAGCTCATTAATTGCATGCTAGCTATTTTTTTAACTCTATTATTTATTGTCCTCGTTCTTCCACTTGCATTGATGCCATACTAACTGCAATTTATAATTTTTTATGTTACATAACTATCTCTTATACGAAAAAGGCCACCAAAGGAGGCCTTATAATTTTACTTTACTAATAAATTAACAAGTAAATTTTGTTTTAAGGGACGGATACTCATCAGAGCGACATGATGGGCACCATGATTGTACAATATGACGTCCATCCCCCATATCTCTCATTCCAAAGTCTTCATACCTATAGAAAATATGAACACCCTTATTGGATGAGCATTTGGGACAAGATTTCAACAACTCACCATCTATTTCTATCTCTTGAGATTCAGATAATGGATATTTACATCCCCGACAAACAACCATTCATTACCTCCATTTAAGTATGAAGATAATTTAATAACATTTAGCTTAAGTCAATTCGGTGATTAAAATCGCACTTCTGACTTTACTGACCTTGCCAATACTTGCTTAATGAGTACTGATTATATCTATAACAATGTATTATTTATCTCTTTCTCTGTTTGTTCGAAGCGTTCTTTTTCTAGCTCAACACCTAAAACCTCTCGATTAAGTTTTAGTGCTGCTTTCAGTGTTGCCCCTGAGCCCATAAAGAAATCGGCCACTAAGTCCCCCTCACGACTGCTCGAACGAATAATATGTTCCATCATGTCTGATGGTTTCTCACAAGGATGTTTCCCAGGATAATATTGCACTGGAGAATATGTCCACACATCAGTGTAAGGAACATCAGCTGTAACAAAAAAAGGACGCTTCGATAATCCGTATTCTTCAACCAATACTTGATAACGTATCTGAGAAACTTTATGTTCTGACAGCAAATCATCATAGGTACGTAATAACGGTGATAACTGATCAATATGCGTAGCTCGTTGTGAAAATAACATTTGTAATTTTTGATAGTCATCCCTTAATGGTAATTGCCACTGACTGCGACCAAACCAGTGATTAGCCATTTTCTTCCCTGTAACTTTATTTATTTGTTTAACACCAACCTGTAATGCTGATCGTGCATCGATAAAATAATCCATAAGCGGTTTAAATACTTGTTGCTTGAGTTCACGACACTTTATAACAAACTCAGCCCCTTTTGCTTGTACTGGTCTTTGATAATGTTCCGCAAACAATATTCGTTCTGTCGAAGGAAAAAATGCACGCAGGCTTTCTTTATTCTGGCGTCGCCAAGGGCCTGAAGGTTTGGCCCAAATAATATGACTTAGCATATTAAACCGTCCTTTTACTAATAATTCAGTATCAGAGGCAAGCTTAGAGCCACAAAATAAATACAAGCTTCCATTCGGTTTCAATACTCGCCAAAACTCAGTTAATACGTCATCTAGCCACGCTAAGTATTCAGCTTCATTTGCCCACTGATTATCCCATGCACAAGATTTAACCCTAAAATAAGGGGGATCAGTCACTATCAAATCAATACAATTCTCTGGTAACGCTTTCAGCACAATCAATGCGTCATTATTGTATAATTGCATCTATATCCTTTATTGAGGCAACAAAAAAGCCAGAAATTATCAAACTTCTGACTTGTATTTATATTTAATATAAAAGAGTGAAAAAACAGGTGGTAATCTATAGCTCTTTTATTGGATATGTTTTTTCCGTTTTAGAACCATCACTATAAATTTCAGAAATCGTGATGTCCCCGCCATTTACAGAATATTTCACAATGCTATCTAAAGGATCATCCCTCCATCGACCAATACTATTAGCATTATTTGATGCCCAAATTACCTTTTCACCGTTTAGCTTGCATTTAATAGCCCAGCGACTGCTATCTACTGAACGAATGTAATGTACATAAGCAATACCGTTTTCAATAGTATCTAATTGCATAATCTTATGATCTTGACCAAACATGGTTGCCGCAGACGCTTTACATACTTGCCCCACATCGACATTTTGTGCAAATACAGAAGAACTAAACAATAGTGATAATATTAAAATTTTTTTCACAAATTCAATCTCTAATTTAAGATAAGTAGTTATGTATATCGTCAATTCATCGAAAAGCTTTATCTTATATTTTAATTTGTAAAATAATTATTCGACCTTATCTTTATCTATGGCTCATCAAATGTAAATTCATCTTTTATGCAAGAAAAATGTAAACCGATGCATTCTGTTATAAGATAAAGTATTTAATTAATCCCCTTACTTGTTCGCCTATAAAAATTATCTTGTTTTAAAATTAGTCCTGATATTTCCAATTGAGTGAGTAAAAATTCGCAACTTTCATAACTGAGTTTTGATTCACTTACGATTTCTATTATATCCTTACCTACACTTTGTGATATCATTTCTAATACATCATATGCCTGAATAGTCATATCACTCTGTTTTATCATGATATTTTACACCTTTTATTTAAAAGAGAATATATCTAAAGATGTAACTCCTCATCCTAAAAACAGCAAGTTTTTTGTCAGATTATTTTTAAATAAATAACTTTATTGATAATTGTAAAAACAAAAAATATTAATTTATATATTTAAGATATTTTTATAAAAACAAATACTAATTCACTACATTTAAAAATAGGAATCACTTCAATTGAAAAAATACAATAATTATTTAAAATAAAAAATGTTAACCGATGTATTAACAAATTACTTATAATACATTATTTCATCAAACTCATATGGGTATATTATGATTAATAAAAATTGGCATGCAGCAGATATTATCGCATCATTAAAGAAAAAAGGGACAACGTTAGCAGAGATCTCCAGAGGTGCTGGTTTAAGTTCCTCAACTCTAGCTAATGCGTTGTCCCGACCATGGCCTAAAGGTGAACAAATTATCGCTCAAAAACTTAATTTGCCACCTTCAACAATATGGCCTGAAAGATATTTTGATGAAAACGGAAATCAAATTATCCGAAAAACAAGAGAACAAAAATTTAATGATAAAAATAAAGAATAAATTCATCATTAGCAATATTTATTATAATATAATTCAATGATATCTTCTGCCAGATTATCATTAACAGTATAAAAATAACATTCAGGCAAATTAAGTACTTTGGCTAGCTTACATACCATATCAAAGCTTGGTTTATGTAACCCAGACTCGTATTGCGAAATTCTAGAACGAGAACTAGCTATTTCCATTCCAACTAAAGCACCTAATCTTGCCTGAGTCAACTTTGCCCTTTTACGGGCATATCTCAATCTAATAGGAACCATAATTCAAAACTAATTACTCTTCAAAATTAATATAATATTTATTTTATCTATTCTATCTCACCTCCCAATTATTAAACAAATAGCAATTTCTTTAAAAATAGTATTTTATTTTAGTAATTCATTTATTTTATATCATAAAGTAAAAAAACGTGCATAGCACTTCTTTAAAAAAATTTATAGTAAATTATATTTTTCATTATAAATAAGAATTAACTCTTCTGCGAATTCATCATTTAAAGTGTAAAAATAATTTTCTGGTACTTTCAATATTTTGGCAAACCGGCAAATAGTTTCAAAATTAGGACGATGTGTGCCTGACTCATATTGGCAAACTCTAATTTTAGCTGACTCTTCATCTATCTCAGCTAAAATTCCTAACTCCTCTTGAGTTAATTCAACTCTTGCTCTTGCTGTTTTTAGTCTTTTAGGGATCATAATAACTCTAACATTTAAAATGAAGATGTAAGTTTATATCATAAAAATTCAAACCTTAAAAATTAAGCATTACTTAACAAGATTAGGCCATATAAACATTAATTAAAATAGTATTTGATATTTCATTATTTAATATTACCGTTTTAAATAAAACATAAGTCAGGTAAATATCTTTATTTTTATTAGATTAACAGCTAGTTTGCGTAGCGCGTTAATACTTTTTTATTTAATTTGTTTTCTTATAACAATAAACTTCATGATCCATCTCTAAACGTATTTCTAACATTGCCAGCCCTCCTTCAATAAAACCCTCTGCGACTTGTATAATTTGGCGAACTCGGCTTTCACTTATTTTCCAACATCTCGCAATACTTCTTTTAGGATGCTGATAAATATAATGTAATATAAGTGCATTCACCTCTTCTTCTTTTCTCAGTTGTTTTAGACGGGCGATAGCAGAATCAATGATCAATCCATCATCATCGCAACAGCTTATACGAGATGAGGATTGATAAGGTAATATCCCTTTAAAACCCGCCGCAATATGAGAATAATCCACACCACTTTGTGCATCAGATGCCCAAGCCCCCCATCGCTCTAATACTTGCTGTATATCTCTCATGTCGCAAGTACCTTTATGCAATACTATTGTGGTGTGTTGAACGTGCAATTAACTGTGCGGACTGATACCAAATTTCTTTCCAAAGCGCTTTAGCATTATGAATATGCATTCGCCCTAAACCACGTTGTAAGGCGATTTTTTTCGCGAGGATCTGAAGGGCTGTTTTAGGCTTCCATGCTGAACTAAATAACAGACTAAATGTGTTATCTCTTTCAGCACAATCGATTTCAATAGGGATCTCGCCCTCCTTTAAGCACCGCCCATTTTGATAAGCCGGTCGTCCTTTTAATTGCCATTTTTTCGCTTTATCAAGATACTCTGCACAATTGTTTTTATGGAACAGGGTTTTAGGTCTTAAATAATCCTGCATTTTATTATCATTAAGCCATTTTGCTGTTAGGTAATCGGTAATTAAGATCAATTCATCAACTTGAAAACCATCAACTAACCTCGCTCGAACATAGCTCAACGTGGTTTGACATTCTCGATAATGGGAGTGAGTTGTTTTATTAAAATAGCGAATAATGTCTATTTCAGGCCGCTCACGATTTGATAATGAGCAATCTGAACAAGATCTTTTAAGGTTACTCTTTGTAGTAATCTTTGTTGTATTCTCTGTAAGAAGAGCCCTATTTGAACCGTTCTGAGACTGACTTTTGCTTCCCTTCGATTGTTCCTGTTTGGCACCATCGAATGCACGTATTTTCGTTTTATTATCACTACCTTCTTCACTCGTATTTTGCTCTTCATCTTCTGTTTTCAAAATCTTATGCTGATAATTAATACTATAAAAGTTAGTACGATCATGAAGGTGTTTGTTGAGCTGTTTCACTTCAATCAATCCAGCCGTTCGAAGATGAGTAAAGACGCGTTTTAGTGTTGATAGAGATAAGTAGGGAAACTGTAAATGCCAATCAGGTAATGTATTGTAGATCCATCGCCGTCCTTCATATTCAACACCCGATGCTGTTTCTGTTATCCAATAATGTAATTGTTGCAAAACAATTGCTTCGTATAACCCAATTTGAACTGCTAATTCAGGTATGACTATCTGAGGACGTGTTTTTTCCATTAATAATTTCATGTGAATTCCTTTTTCTACCATTCTTTTAAAAAAAAGATGCGCATCAAATTAAAAATAATTTAATTGAAAAAATAACAAAAGATGGTAATTCCACTTTTGTTTTGTAAAATATTCCGTTGCATTAATTTTAATTAGCACACTTAACGAAAAAATCCAATTCGTTATTACTATTGAAACTATCGTGAGTTAAATTAATAGGATTAATTTAAATAACATCTTTATAGATTAAATTAATCAGTTATCGATTACGCTATTAAAATTAACAAATAGAGAATGGACACGCAAATCATTTTTACTTAAATAAAAGGAAATGGGAATTACATGAGAAACAAAATGCATACCCGAATTAGAGAGCGTCGATTGCAATTAGCTTTAACACAAGAGTCATTAGCAAAGATGTTAAGTGTCAGCCGAGTTTCTATTACAAAATGGGAAACCCAAGTCACCGAGCCCGACGGGGAAAACTTACAAATGCTGGCTAAAGTTCTTGAAGTTTCACCCGAATGGTTACTTTATGGTGGAACATCATCCGATGCTGATGCATTAATAATCACACGCAAGACAATGAATATTCGTCAAATTCCCGTTATCACACTAGAGCAAACCATTGATTGGAATGCACGTTATGAAACATTAAGATTAAGTGATATTCAAACTTGGTGTTATGCAACAGTACCTGTTTCTGAGCAGGCTTATGGGCTTGTGTATCAAGGTGAATCAATGACTAACCCTTACTCGCTCCCCTCCATACCAAAGGGTTCAACGATTATTATCGAGCCGGAATTTAAAAATAATATTGAATTATATGGAAAGATAATCATCGCGAAAAATTGTATTACCCATGATGTGGTAATTAAGAAATTGATATCAGAACCCCCTCATCTTTATTTGGTTTCATTAAATACCGCCTTTACGCCTATATTATTAACTCATGATTATCAAATCATTGGTTATGTGATACAAATTATTCAAACACTTTAACTTATTTAGTTTAATTTATTGAGCTGGATCACTTCAGCTCAATATGTACTTCCCCTCACAGTGTTATTGCCTATAAAGAAACATAGAGTACAATTAATCACAAGTAACAAACACCCACGCATTTAAACGATAAGGGAATAAAAGACTATAAATATAATTACGTATTAATTAGTCATCAAATAAATACAGCATTCATTTATTTAAAATAAAGGAATAATCATTATTAATTCATTTTTAATAATATAAGGAAAGAATAATGCAAGTATTAACATTAAAAGAATGGGCTGATAAACGATACAAAAGTCGTCCGCCGTCTCTCACCACATTAAGTCGCTATGCGCGATTAGGTTTTTTCTGCCCTCCCGCAAGGAAAGAAGGTGGCATGTGGCGAGTAAGAGAAGATGCGGATTTAGTCGGCATGTTAGCTATCCCTTCAATCAATACCTTTGATGATCCAATATTAAGGAAGATACTGAAAGATGACCGGACGACCTCGTGAGAAGAACATTGATATCCCCAATTTATATACAACGTATCATCCAAGAATGCGAAAAATGTATTGGCGATATCGTCACCCTATAACGGGTAAATTTCATTCCTTGGGCGCTGATGAAACTCAAGCGCGATTAATCGCCATCGAAGCCAATAACCGTATTGCAGAGCAAAGAACGCGTCAAATTTTAGCCATCAGTGATCGCATTGCAACTGACAAAGATGAGTCGATTACGGTTGCCACATGGTTAGATCGTTATTGGAACATCCAAAAGGAGCGCTTAGATCAAGGAGAGATACAACTGGCCACCTATCGGCAAAAGAAAAAACCCATCGCCCTTATGCGCCAAAAATTAGCGTTGCTCCCATTAGCCAAAGTAGGCACTCGAGATTTGGTCAGTATTCTCGACGAGTATAAAACGGCGGGACAATCGCGTATGGCACAGGTCGTTAGATCCGTTTTTAGTGATATTTTTAAAGAAGCACAACATGCGGGTGAAGTTCCACCAGGTTATAACCCCGCATTGGCAACTAAAAGGCCAAAAACTCGGATAAAACGTCAAAGATTGACTTTAGATGAGTGGCATCAGATTTATGATTTAGCGGACAAGCAACATCGTTATATGGGTAATGCGATGCTCCTTGCTCTCGTAACAGGTCAGCGTATTAGCGATATCTCACGGATGCGTTTTCAAGATATTTGGGATGACCATTTACATGTTGTTCAAGGAAAAACGGGGGCTAAAGTGGCCATTCCCCTTTCTTTACGCAATCAAGCCATCAATGTTTCACTTAAAGAAATCGTTGACCGCTGTCGTGATCGCGTGGTAAGCCACTATTTAATTCACTATTTTCGGACTACATCACAAGGGCAACGAGGAGGCCCTGTCACCGCAAATACGATGACAACGAATTTCACCAAAGCAAGAAATAAAACCAATATTGATTGGGGTGAAGGAATGCCAGCGTCCTTTCATGAGCAACGTTCATTATCAGAACGTTTATATCGAAAGCAGGGTATCGATACGCAAGCTTTATTAGGGCATGCCACTCGAGCACAGACAGACCGTTATAATGATGTTCGTGGCAAAGAATGGATAACCATCGCGTGTTAATCTTATTTCTGACCTTATTTTAATCCATCAGATAATCTGCAAATGATAATTTTCGCCACGTTTATCATGCAGTTTGCAGATTATTTTCTTTCTTTTTCATTTCGCCGTAAATAAAGCCTTATCGCCTCTTTTAATGGGTTGATTTTAACACTTACGCTTTATGCATTGTTTGTTTGGTTTTGCTACATTAGGCTACTTTTAATACAAAAATACGCATCAAGACGTTACACGTACTCATAAAAAATCCTGTAACAAAAACGGGAACCCTTAAGTTCCCGTAATCAGTTCGCAACGCTAATTATATTACATATGTTTGATAATCGCGTCACCAAACTCGCTACATTTCAGCAGTTTAGCGCCTTCTAACTGACGTTCGAAATCATAAGTTACAGTCTTAGCGGCAATCGCGCCTTCCATACCTTTAATGATTAAGTCAGCGGCTTCTGTCCAACCCATGTGGCGTAGCATTATATAAATCCACCATCATTAACCACTTGTTTATTAAGGTATATTTGCTTTTAATAAACCCAAAAGATGATGGTTATGCCTTTTTATAACTGATTGATTACCATAATGCTTTTATTGGTTTTGATAACCATATATTAGTCTCATAGCTAACGCAGATAAGAATGAAACTTAGTGTAAAAACCCCAACTAAAGAGAGTTAAACTCATTTAATTTACATTAAATTAAATGCGAACTAGTAATTTATTAACGTGCCACACAATTACATTTGATAGTTAGCATTAAACAAAAATTGGGCCTTAGATTTACACTTAAACAACCATTTATATGGTAATCATTAAAAGATTATATTGAATATTCACTTAAATCACATTCATTATACCTAACTATATCCTTTAAATGCATTAACAGTACTATCCCAGTTTATTTCTATATAATCAGAAGCTATAACTCCATTGTCGAATGACGGAAATAAACTAAAACCTTCAAAAGTATATTTTTTCATATAATGAAAAGAATATTTACCCGAGAGATTGGTGATACTGAATAAAGATTCGGCTAGAGTTATATATTTCCTTAGTAACATTTTTAACTCTGCTTCTGAACTGATACAAAGCTGAAAATTGCTACTCTTTCCCGCTATATAAAAATAAGGAACTGTACAAGTAGGAACTGATAATATATCAAAAGATCTACATATTGCTCTAACTATTACAAATAGCTGAGATAGCTCACCATCAATCCCTACCCCACTTTTGTTATCAATGCATTCATAACGAAGTTTAAGATTTTCTTCTATGGTTGAAAAATGTTGCATAAAACAACCACTTATGAAACCAGTTAGATCGTATGTGATATTTCCATTATTAAGAGTTGTGTCGTATATTTTATGAAATAAAATATGAGGTGCAGATATGTTAAATTGAAAAGTGGTAATACTGTTTTGAAGCTTGATGCTAATACTTCCAACTTGTTTCTCGATATAGGTACATTTCTCGACAAAATTTTTTTCTCTTGAAAAAAGCTCATCTAAAGTATTTTTTTTCTTTGCCAAATCAATCTGGGTATTTGCAGATGATATCTGCGCGGCGGTTTGAATAGATCTGTGTAAACTAGTTATAATTGCAACAAATGGTATTGATAATGATAATAATCCCAGAGGTAGTTTACTTATCATAATAAATCTATTTAATCCTTCCGATGATAGATCTACTGAATGGCCTACCCATGAAAAAAAACCAAAATATAAGAATGATATGAATGGGATAAGAATCGCTCCCCAAAATAGCTTTTGTGAACTTAAAGAATCATGAGTTAACTTGAACCAATCTTTAAAATAATAAACTATTATAACTAATGAAAGTACTACTCCATACAAAATAAGCCAAATCATTATTACCTCATTTTATGAAATATTTATAAAAACTTGTTTAAATTTAATATTGTTGAAATAATCAATTTTTCTAAAAGTGTATGAATTACTATGGTTATAAAGAATCAAACCTAGCAACATTATGGCAAATTATAATATTTGATACTACAACTAACTATTTTGGTATGGTCTAGAAATATAGCCACGATACTCGACGGAACTGATTGAGTTATATAATCAATCAGTTATCAATTTCTGGTGTCTTATTGGTGTCCTGATTTTTCTCCTCTTCTTTTTGTCTGCGTTCCTCTTCCACTTTCTGCGCCTCTTCCATCTCACGCATTCTCACGTTATAGATGGATTGCTCTGGCATCTGTACACGCACGGAAATAAAACGACCATCAGGGATATCAATTGGGTCACCGTCATTATAGCCGTCAATATCATTACGGGCGAATTTAGGTGCGTTAGGATGAGTTCGATGATACGTTTTAACGAGAATAGAACCGTCCTCATTTACTTCAGAGTTAACCCAAATAAGAGGCTGTTTATTGACATCAAGTGGTATTTCAATACCACCATCGACACCGCCCCAGCCAGCGTCAGCGTTAAAACCCAGCACACCTTCAATAAGATATTCACCCTGAGCTACTCGAGTAACAGTTGCACCTTCTGATTCGTCATTAGTGGTAAATGTGCCGTCGGGGTTGATGTTGATAATCGGAGAAGCTTTTTTGATGAAACCTTGTGGGTCTGTTGTTGTATTCAATGCCCCCCACAACATATTACGTCTAATTATGGCTCCAGTTCTATATTCTGTTGCAGCATTACCACTGCCATAGATAAATAAACGAACGGCTCCATTGTTATCATATCGTATATTAATACCCGCACCATACGCGCTGAAATAATCAGAACCCACCGCAGCACCCATTGCAAATAAACATGATGGGCTTGATAAATCCTCTAAATACTTATTATTTATGTAATTATTTACCAAGCCAAATCCATAATCACCAGTCAGCATCATTGTACCTTGTTTAATTGGTACATTTATATTGTATCCCACTCCATCAAATGAAAGATAAAAAGAGGGCGTTTTATTAAATGCCCTCAAACCAAAATAATCACTTCCTTGAATGGCATCTACGTAAGGCGCTCTCACTCCACCTGAAAACAGTTGAAGTGCTGTTGTTGATTTATCTGCCTTATTTTGTATATCCCTCTGCATCTTCTTAATACTATCTAGCGCAACAATCTCCCCGTTCGGCATCTCAATTTTTGTCTGCCCTGTTTCAGTCATCCACGTATTCATTGAGTCGAGAAAATATTGCGTGTATGCATTTATTGCAACCATCGTTCTAGCTGCATCACTATTATTGTCTGGCTCAGTAATATGAATTGAGAATGTGGTGTTCGTTGCGGTAGCTAATGCAGGCTGTGCTAATACTAATTCAGTGTCAGAATTAACGGATTTAATCATATACGGAATATTAGTATTTCCCGATTTAATTAAAATCGTCATTCCGATATTAATGGCTGGATTATTATTTTTAAATTTAGTGCCAGTGCCTTTGACTATAGCA